>NZ_VLTE01000116.1:0-232 GCF_007558965.1 Bacillus sp. HY001
CTAGTGTCAAGGCATCCACCGTGCGCCCTTTCTAACTTAACCAAACTAAAAATTAAAAAATATGAGCTACACTGTTATCTAGTTTTCAAAGAACATACATTTATATATGAGAGATAGTTCTCTCAAAACTGAACAAAACGAAACACGGAAACTTATATTGATGAACAGCGTTCATCAATTCTCCATAGAAAGGAGGTGATCCAGCCGCACCTTCCGATACGGCTACCTTGTT
>NZ_VLTE01000117.1:0-2755 GCF_007558965.1 Bacillus sp. HY001
TCCATTCGCTCGACTTGCATGTATTAGGCACGCCGCCAGCGTTCATCCTGAGCCAGGATCAAACTCTCCAATAAAGTTAGTTTGTCTAGCATCTAAAATAAAAATTGACGTTTCACGTTGTTTGTTTCGTTCAGTTTTCAAAGAACTACTTGGTCGCTCATTTGCGACTTCCTTATGTTAACATCTTCGTTTTCCGATGTCAACTAAGTTTTTCAATTTCTTTTTTGTCGTTTTCTGCGTTTCCGCATCAGCGACGGTTATTAATATATCATGGTGAAAAATGAAATGCAACACCTTTTATAAACTTTTTTTAAATTAACTACATTTCTTTTTTAATATCATATACTTAAACGAAATATCTCTTTCATTTCTAAGGGATTCCTACATATATTCTATATAAAGTCACTCTACCCAAAAACATTTCTTTCTATAATAAATGTTTTATTCATATACCATATCATACAAGGAGGAATACATATGGACTATACCGATTTATTAATCAAACTAGGTCTCTCGGCTATTTTAGGATTCGCCATCGGTTTAGAGCGCGAATTAAAACGGAAACCACTTGGTTTAAAAACTTGTTTAGTTATTTCTATTATTAGTTGCCTCCTAACGATTGTTTCTATTAAAGCGGCTTACAATTTACCACATACTGATCATATGAATATGGATCCACTTCGACTTGCCGCTCAAATTGTATCAGGGATTGGTTTTTTAGGTGCCGGTGTTATTTTACGAAGAGGAAACGATAGTATTGCAGGGCTAACGACTGCTGCTATGATCTGGGGTGCTTCCGGTATTGGTATTGCTGTTGGAGCCGGATTCTATATCGAAGCGATTTTCGGAATGTGTTTCCTTATGATTAGTGTCGAACTTATACCATTAACAATGAAATTTGTAGGGCCAAGATCATTTCGTCAACGTGATATCGCAGTAAAACTTGTTGTGCGAAATATGGACAATATCCCAATTGTAATTGAAGAAATAAAAGAAATGGATATAAAAGTTAAGAATATGAAGCTCAAAACATTAGAGAATGGCTCGCACTATTTGCATTTGAAATTATGTATCGATCAAAAAAGACATACTGCTGATGTTTACTACGCCCTCCAGCATCTTGAAAGTGTTCAACAAACTGAAGTGGAAAGTATGTAATGAAAAAAACTCTCTTTTCAATTAGAGAGTTTTTCTTTTTTCTATAATGGTAACAATGAATGTAGTCCTGCAAAGTAAGGAGGAATAAGAGTTTGAAATCCCGTCCAAATTTAGTAGATACATTTCGTGATTCCATTATTTTTCGTTTAATTTGCTTTATTGTTGTACTTACTGCTTTTTCCGGATTTCTTATACATAGATTAGAACCATCGCACTTCACCACATGGTTTGATGGAATTTGGTGGTCAATCGTTACTATCTTCACCGTTGGCTATGGTGACTTTGCCCCACATACACTAATAGGCAAACTTATCGGTATGGGTATTATTTTATTAGGAACCGGGTTTTGTTCTTATTATATGGTTTTGTTCGCTACTGAAATGATTAGTAAACAATATATGAAGATTAAAGGAGAAGAAGCTGCGACTTCTAACGGACATATGATCATTGTAGGATGGAACGAACGGGCAAAGCATGTTGTCAAACAAATGCATGTTTTACAACCGAACCTTGATATCGTTTTAATTGATGAAACACTTTCTTTACTTCCAAAACCATTTCATCATTTAGAATTTATAAAGGGATGCCCCCATCACGATCAAACTTTATTAAAAGCTAATATTACAACGGCACACACTATATTAATAACTGCTGATAAAGAAAAGAATGAAAGCTTAGCAGATACACAGTCTATTTTAAATATTTTAACTGCAAAAGGACTCAATCCAAACATTCATTGCATCGCTGAACTTCTTACTTCTGAACAAATACAAAATGCAACGAGAGCTGGTGTATCAGAAATTATAGAAGGAAATAAATTAACGAGCTATGTATTTACCGCTTCTCTTTTATTCCCTTCCATTTCAGGTGTCCTATTCTCACTTTACGATGAAATCTCTGATAATAAATTACAACTGATGGAGCTTTCTCCTTCCTGCACAGGACAAACTTTCGCAAATTGCAGCTATACTCTTTTAAAGCAAAACATTCTATTACTAGGTATAAAGCGCGATGAACAATATATGATTAATCCAGTCCATTCCTTTATTCTCATTGAAAGCGACATACTCATTGTTATTCACCATTAATAAAATGACGCTCTAGTTCTTGTATGAGCACTTTCCCAATATTGATATATTTTCTTTTCACATCTCCATCTGGATCTTTCGGCTCAGCAAATTGATCCATTCCACTTGTTCCGGCTGCTAAAGTATTTACATGATCATCTAGTTCGTCTTGATATACGTGAGAAAGAATATACGGTGTTTCAAGACGGACGATTACGCCCGGCACATCTAATTCGCCATTCACTGCTGTAAATGGCACTCGTAAAAATTGATAACCATCTTCTTCATCGATTTTATAATCGAAGCACCCTTTATCGTAATCCCAATTGCCACCAATGTTATACCCAAGCGGCTTCATTATCTCTTCTAACTTATATAACGCATATGTACGTCCTTCTAAATTGGATTGAATCGGAATCAAGTCCATCCCTCCTAGACTTTTTCTTTAGCATACCCACTCTAGTTTGAATATACCGATGAACTTTTCGATAAAATAATAAAAAGCGACCGGATTCCGGTCGCGGTTTTTT
>NZ_VLTE01000118.1:0-22552 GCF_007558965.1 Bacillus sp. HY001
ATCGGATAAAAAGAAGGCTTGAGCCGTATGATGGGAAACTGTCACGTACGGTTCTGAGGGGAGTTGGGGGCAGCGATGCCCCCCGCTTACCCGACTAACTAAGCTGCCCATATGGACAGCTTATTGTATTTTTTGCTTAACATATTTTTTCTGAAATACTGGTGTTACTCAACTAAAAAGTTGATATACTCCCATTCTAGTGGCAAGATATGTTTTATTAGTTCTTCGTTACACCCATGCGTACTTCTTAACTATTTTATTTCATTTTCAATAAAGTGAAACTTTAATCATCCCTCACCAATCGGACTTTAATGACTTAACATTATGCTTATCTTAGGAGCGAGGTATTTTATCGGTGAGTGTATACAAACCATGTAATGCTTGCTGTTAATAATGCTGACGAAATCAAAGCTGTAAGAACACTATATGTTTGCAAAATAAGTATCGTTGACCAATCCAAAGCACAGCACAGTATACACAGGGCAATCGTAACGATCAGAAAAATAACTGTTACGGTTATTCTCTTTTTTGTCATTGGCTGCCGCTCATTCGTTTTCCTTCTGCGTAATCCTAAGAGAAATAGCAAAACGGCCAATAGGCCAAAAATAATTGTGATAGACGACAAAATGATATCCAAAAGCTGTGTGCCGCTTATTTCATATGACTGAGTTAGATTGCCTTCTAATATATCTTTAACTTTTAGTACCATGTTTGTATTGGTATTTGCGCCGTTGCTCAGCAAGGATACGGCTGTTCGTTCATTTAGCAGTATGACTACTTCGGTTCTAAAATTTGGATTGCCCCCAGTGTGTTCTATAATCGTTTGTTCGGCGTTTACGGACCAGCCTGCCGCATAATACATACCGTTGACAGCCGAAACAGACATATCACCCCTATGTGATTTTTCGATAACCGTGTGAAATATTTCGGGTATGTCCTGCACGATACCCATCTGTATGCCCATCCAACGCGCCATATCTTTTGTATTAGAAATGATGTAGCCTGCGGGTTTATTCCCAGCATAATCCGGAGCTTTAAATGGAGTTGTCATAAAAAAGGAAGAACGGTAGCCCTGTGCCAACTGTCCAGTGGCTTGAGCATCTTCTTTATAAACATACGTCTGGTGAAGACCTAACGGCTGAAATACCTGCTCCTTCATAAAGTCTTCATAGCTTTGTCGCGACACAATCTCAATAACCAAACCCAATACGTCATAATTAACGGTTCCATAGTTATACTGTTCACCGGGAGGGAACGCCAATTCAGCATCCACGAGCATTTCCACAGTCTTTTGCAACATATCCGGTGTATTGCCTTGTGGAATATTTTGAGTATGCCTAATATTTGTTAGACCACTGGTATGGTGAAGAAAGTTATTTAGTGTAAGACTTTGCATATCAACAGGTTTCCCTTGATACTTTAATGTAAACCAAGGTAAATATTTTTGGACAGGGTCAGTCATTGAGAGCAGCCCTTGCTCTTCCAATAGCATAATACCCATACCGGTAAAAGCTTTACTGACCGAGGCTAACTCATAGAGTGTATTTTCACTTGCAGACAACCCCTTTTCACGGTCTGCATACCCTGAAGAAAAGTAGAACACTTCATCATCAGCAAGTATTGAGATTGACATTCCCGGCACACCTGATATACGACAGGCATCATCTAGCAACGCTTGTATTGCCGCAGATTGCGAATCTGACAACGCATAACTTTGTGTTGCAAATCCTGAGATTAATATAAATATCGTTAATACAAAAACAATAATCTTTTTCATAAACTCTCCTTTTTGGAAAATTATAAGAGAATAATATAAAGTGAACCTATAATCAGCCCTCACCAATCGGACGTTTACGGGCAGCCCGAGCCCCACCTAACTTCTTTGCTCCAGCCAAATTTTGAGGTGGGAGTTTTACTGCCCGTTAATGTTGGATAAATAACCTCCTTTTACAACTACGAAACTAAATTTTAATTTATCTTTCTATTCATCTTTATAATATCAAATAATTGCGAATAGTTACATTCGCACGAACAGATGGATGTAATTTGAAACAACTTTAAAGAGCCTTGCTACGTAGAATGTAGTAAGGCTCTTAGCTTTTTAATAATCAAAATTCAATAACTTTATTATCATTATACAACAGCCCCACTAAGCGTATTAACACTTAATGAGGCCATTTGATTCACATTATTAATTATGGAACGTCGGTTTATAGAACGAACGATTATCAAGAGCAAAGACACGCTCTGTGTATTCGCCTGGTTTTGTGCGTCCTAACGCGCGGTCCATCATGTTCATTTTTGCATCTAAGTTATCGATGTAGTGCAGAATTTCTGCTTCTTTTACTAACGGTGGTTTTGGGCTACCCCATTCTGCTTTTCCGTGGTGAGAAAGCACGATGTGTTGAAGAATTAATACTTCTTCTGCATCGATGTTCAGCTCATCTGCCGCTTTACCAATTTCGTTCACCATAATAGAAATGTGGCCTAGTAAATTTCCTTCTAACGTGTACGTCGTAGAAATTGGGCCAGATAATTCGATTACTTTACCAAGGTCGTGTAAAATAACGCCTGCATATAGTAAGTCTTTATCTAATGATGGGTATAGATTTGAGATAGCTTTCGCTAAATCAAGCATCGATACGACGTGATACGCTAGTCCAGATACGAACTCGTGATGGTTCTTCGTCGCTGCTGGATATTCTAAAAATTCATTTTGATGCTTATTTAATAAATGTCTTGTTAGACGTTGAATGTTTGGATTTCTCATTTCGAATATGTATTGCGTAATTTTCTCGACCATATCTTCTTTTTTCACTGGTGCTTTTTCTACGAAGTCTGAGATGTCCGTTACTTCATTTTCATTCGCAACTCGGATTTGTTTCACACGTAATTGAATACGTCCTTTGTAGTTTAGAATGTCACCAGCTACTTTAACGATTGTTTCCGCTACATATTGTTTCTCAACTTCTGGTGATACGTCCCATAGCTTCGCTTCAATATCTCCACTTGGATCTTGTAAGATTACTGTTAAAAACGGTTTTCCATTGCTTGCTAGACCTTTTGTCGCTGTTTTAATTAACAAGAAAACATCGACTTGTTCACCAACTTCATATTCTGCAATTTTCTTTTTCATTCGAATTCCTCCACCATATCAGTTACTTTTAGTATAGCACACTACAACTCATTTTCTTTACGCTTACGCACTAATTTTATAATCTGTTTTTCTGTAAAATACGTTAGTAAATGCGCATGACATGTAAAGAAGATGACTTGTCTGTCTTTCGCAATTTCCTTTATAAGTTCAATTGTACGATTCGTCCTTACTGCATCAAAATGCACGAAACTATCATCAATAATGAACGGATAATCATGTTCAAATGTTTTCGCTAATGCAAATCTCAGCGATAAATATAACTGCTCCGCTGTCGCTTGGCTTAGCTCATGACTGTAAAAACGCATACCATCGTTACGCTCAACGATGAACGGCTCTGCCTCTGACGGTGAAAAGATTTTACTATAGCGTCCGCCTGTTAAATACACAAAGTACTCTTCTGATTTTTGTAAAATACGGGGAAGATGTACTTCATGATAATATTGCTTCGTTTTCGTTAACACTGTCTTTGCGGCCGCATACGCAGCCCACTTCTTCACTTGTTCACGCACTTGCGCTTTTTTCATTTCCCACTCGTGCATTAAATCACCATATGTACTGCCTTCTTCTAAATTCGCAATTTCCATACGATGCTTCGCAATGCGCTCTGTCAGTTCTTTTTCCTTTGTAAGACAGTTTTGCGCGGCTGTCATTTCTTGCTTTAATTTCTCATCATAACCGTCAGCCTCATAATGTTCAGCTAATGATAAACTCGTTAAACGCTGTTCTAATAGATCAATTTGCGGTAATAAACGCCCTACTTGCTTCTCAGCATCTTCACGTTTTTCCGATAGTTTACCCGCTTCTAAAAACATCTCTTCATCTGTAGAATGTGCGATATGCCATAATCCATCTCGTTCTACTAACAGTTGTTTTAATTGCTCTTGCATGAACTCATACTCTTCTTGCCATTCCGCCAACTTCTCTTTTAGCTGCTTACAAGTTTGGCGCTTTTCTTTCTCATTTTGCATACGGATTTGTGCCTCGTGCAGCTTACTATACTCTGCACTACCGATAACAGTTTCTAGTTTATGTTCAAAATGCGAAATCATTTCATATAATGAAGATTTGCGCTCACTTTTCTTCTCTAAATCACGATATAATTGCTGCATTTTTTCCATACGCTCAAACGCCGGCAATATGTGCGCATACGTATAAAATTCAGGGAACGTATAGCGCATTTTATACACATTTACTTGTTCGCTAATGCGGAACGTTTCTCGCTCCCACTCCTCATAGGATGAAACGACTTTATCATACGCTCGCTCCATTTGTTGTAACTTATATGACTCACGCTCAAATAGCTTACGAATCTCTTCATCTTTTTCTAACTCATAGCGCACAGACATCGCTTCTTCACCTTGTCTCCCGCCAGCACTTTGCTGAAGAGTAAGAAGCTCTTCTTGTAATCCACTTGACGGATCTTTATATAAAACGAGGGCAAGAACAATCCCTACAAAAACAATGACACTAATAAATAAGAGCGGGCGGTTATCTATAAATAAGCTTGTAAATAAAACGACTGTGTTAATAAGAAGTAACAGAAGACAAACTCTTTGCCACTGCTTTTTCTTTTGCACTGCCGCTCCTGCTTTTTCCTCGTACTTACGCTTCATTCTCTCTGCGCCCATGCCGATAAACGCCGCATCTTGGAACGACTTCTCTTTCTCAGCTAACGCATTTCGCTCTTCATCCGCTAGCATTTGTTGCTTAATCTGTCTTATGTTTTCTTCTTGTTCTTCTAATTGATCCTGCGCTACTTTAAAACGATCATCAAGTTGTGCTTTTTGCGTTTCTAATTCACGCGCCTTTTGCACTGTTTGCGTAATTAACTCTTTCGTTGCCAAACTCATATCAAACGACAGGACTGTTTCTTTTTCAAACGTAGCACCGATTTGTTGCTCTAGTTCTGTCAGTTCTTCTTTTATATTCGTAATCGTTCCTGTCATATCGCGCATTTCTTGTCGTGCATTTTCATAAGACATGTGCTGCATACGAAGTTCTTCTACATAACTTTCTTTTTGCAAAAACGCTTCATCTATTTGAATCGATTCCATTTCCGATTGCACATTCTCTATTTTTTTATGGAGCGAATCAACTTGTAATTGAAGCGGCTCCATCTTCGCCTTAATCGCTTCATAGCGCGCCATTCCGTTTACAGGAAATTGCCCGTTCTCGTTTTCTAACACTTTCTCATGCGCACGCTTTTCAATAACGAGAGGCTCTAGCGCTGCTAATATTTCATAATCTTGCTTTCGCTTTTCTGCATTTTCTTTTTCCACGCGAACAGAAGCGAGTTTCTCTTCACTTTCTTTTAACTGCTCCACTTGCTTTTCATACGTGCCAATTTTCCCTTGCCACTCTTTCATCTTCTCTTCAAGCTTCTTCATCTCTTGCAGTGACACGTTAATTTCTGGTTTACGCCCACTCGGCTTAAAGCGCTGATCCATTTCTTTTTCTAGCTTTTTATCTAGCTGTAATAATGCGTCACTTCCGACTGCGCTTGCTGAAAATAAATAATTTCCGATATCCGCTTCGCCGAGCTGATGAATGTTTTGAAGACCGTGCATATCAAATGAAAAGACCGATTCAAATAAACTTTCATTCATCCCGCTTAATATATCGTGTAAAATTTCTTCGCCGCCCGTTTTCCCGTCCTCAAAATAAACGGTCACCTCACCAGCTGCCGTCTTTGGCAATCGTTCAATTTTCAAACGGCCATACTTCTCTGTTTGCACAGTCATCGCACCGCCATACTTGCCGCCTTCTTTCGGCTCATAACGGCGCTGTCCTCTCGTCGGAAAACCGAATAAAATACTTTTCATAAATGAGCGAATTGTCGATTTCCCCGCTTCATTTTCACCATATAAAACAGTCAGCAATGAAAGATCCATTTCCACATTTTCTAATTTTCCGTACCCATAAATATGGAGTTTTTCAATTCTCATTTTTTATCCCTCTCTTGCTGGAATAATTGCTCTAAAATAATATTTTCTGCTTCCTTTTGAATCTCTTTCTTCTCTTCTTCTGTAAAAGATTCAATACTATTACGCGCTACAGGAGATGTCCAAATCGTGCGCAACACGCCGTCCATATTGGTGAAAGCTTCTAACTCTTTTAGCACACTACCGACGAAATGATTTTCTTCTTTCAAACGCTCGATTTCCGCAAAAGAAACCGTCTCATTTTTCCATTTCATCGCATATACGAAGTCTTTTCGCTCTTCGCCAGCTGCTAAAATATGAAAAATCTCTTCCACACGTTTTTCATCACGTAAATAAGGAGAAAGTGGTCCTTGTCCTGTAAATACGACCGTTAAAAGCGTCCCTTCTTCTTCTCTTCGGCACTCATTCATCGCACTTGATATTACAGTTATAAGTTCATCAACCGTTTCAAGTCCATCGATACTCACTTCTATCTCATCCCACACAACATCCGCCGTATGGAAAAATGAACAGTGCGTTCCTTGTTTCGTAAGTTCAATCAAGTACGCACCCTTTTCGCCCGTTTCCTTACGATGACGTCCTTGTATATTACCTGGATAAATAATGCACGGCTCTTCTGATAAAATTTCACGTTTATGTATATGGCCGAGAGCCCAATAATCAAACTGCTTTTCTTTTAGCTCACGAATTTGA
The DNA here is from genome assembly GCF_007558965.1 of Bacillus sp. HY001. Classification (NCBI taxonomy): domain Bacteria; kingdom Bacillati; phylum Bacillota; class Bacilli; order Caryophanales; family Bacillaceae; genus Bacillus; species Bacillus sp. HY001. The sequence continues at coordinate 6,793 of NZ_VLTE01000118.1, forward strand.
AACGGTGCATAGCGATTATGCTCTGCATCCCCTTCCACACTTCCGTGAAGCATACCAATATGAAAAGGCGCATCACTCATTTTCGTATACTGCGCTGTCATATTATCCGTTACCGCTTGCTGCAAATAACTAAACCCGTAAATAGAAGCTACTAGCTCACCATTTTTATAAAATGATTTCTCTTCCACATAAGGCTCCGTAAACACGTGAACATTGTCCGGAAACTCAATTGCTGCCCAGCTTCCCCCTAAATGATCATGGTTACCGTGAATAATAAAAACAGGGATATCGTACTGCGACAGTCTCTTCATTTGCTCGCGCACAAACACTTGCGCTCTCAAACTTCTCGTCTCCGCATCATACAAATCCCCGGCCAGTAATACGAAATCAACGCGCTCTTGAATCGCTTTATCAACAATACGCTCGAACGATTCAAACGTACTCTGCTTCATTCTCTCCCAAACAGACTGCGGTACATTCATCTCCATTCCTTTAAACGGACTATCCAAATGCAAATCAGCCGCATGTATAAACTTCACTTGTTTCACAAATAACGATCCTTTCTATGTTTCAAAAGTTTCATTTTATCAACATTAAAATTGCTGAAAACTTTAATAAGTAGGAATGAATAGACACCCCCGCTTATTAAAGTTTCACCTTATTGTACCACGCAATGTCATATATTTCTTTGCATATTCTAGTGATTTATGCCAAAATAGTTATAAGATTCTGATTTTTATTATTGGAGGGAATTTTCATGGGAGTATACGTTCTAACAGTCTTTGAAAAAGATGGTTCAAAAGCATTAGATGAATCATTCGAGGCGGCAACTGAAAAAGAAGCGAAAGCAAAAGGTGAATCTATTTTACAAGAAAAAGGATTGCACGAAAAAACACATCGCTGCACATCTTCTGCAGGTAAGCTCGTTTTATTCCAGCGCTAAAAAAAAGAAGCGTCACCCGCTTCTTTTTACTCTACTATATCTTCGTCACACCACGTAAACGCCACATCTAGAATGCGATTACCGATACGTACGCGCTTATTCCATTTTCCTGTTTGGATCTGATGTTGCAACTCTGCTTTCATCTTTTCCGTCCAGTTGTGAATCGTTTCACTACCGTCGTATGGATATACGCTTGGAAACTCTTCCTGCAGTAGATGCAAGCTCTCTGCATCAAAATGAAAATGGAAGAAGTAGTTTGCTGTAAGCGATGGTTCTTGCAATCGTAAAAAATGATCATCAATTTGCTTTCTATTTCTATAGAAAGTAAAGATATTCACTTTACCGCTCGTAATTTGGTCAATTTGAATTTCGTGCTTCTCTATAATCACGTCTTGCCCACCTCGTTATATACTATCCTTAGTATATATGTCTTTTGCAACAAAGTTAACCATTTTCGCGCGAAATTCATTTCCTTCATTTATATTACCTGTACCTCCATATGCAATCAGAACAAATAAAAACAAAGTTGAAGGGGAGCGATTACATGTATTTCGGAAGCAAAGGTTGGTATGTAAAAGAACTTAAAAAATTAGGTATTCGTACTTATGAAGGTAAAAAACTAGAGTCGTATCGTACGCATGTGTTATCTAGTTTACTTGAGAGAATGAAGAGAGCTTCGGCTTAATAGATGTAGGAAGCAACTTTGGTTGCTTCCTTTTTATTTATGAGGCGATAAATACAATTATTTTGTTTAATTTCTCATCTGCTTGAGAAAAATTATATATAAAATCACGATCTAAGGTCACCAAATAATCACATTTTTTCCTGGCTATTGCTAAATGCATTGCATCATAACTATCTAATTGATAAAGATATATATACTGTGCCGTATCTTCGATAATCTTCTTATCTGAAGAAACATATTCAATTTTAATTCCAAAATAATTCTCCATACTATATATAAATTCTTCAAAGGTTTTAACAGCATTTATATAATATGTAGTTAATCCATTCCGTCTTTCAGTATGTCTCTTTCCTACTTTTAACAATTCTTTCGCATAAACATCCGTGTTCTTATCTCCAGCCTTCATTCTTTGCTCAATAATATATTCATATATTTTATATAAATTACATGCTGCTTCTACAGACACAATATCTCTTCTATCCTCTTCACTCAAACACTCTATTACGTTAGACTGTATGTTTTTCACATTATCTTTATAAATCTTCAACGCCCGCTCAACTTTATTCTTCATAAGAACCCCCACTACTTCTGTAAAAGTATGTGAACTAATCCCCATTTTTATTTCTTTCTGAGCCCATGCGTTAATCAAATTGGCTACCTTATCAGAACGAGAATCATCTTCATCTAAAAACGCCAAAATAAAACAAGCATCTACATAAATCGATGCTTGTTGAATACTTAAAACAGCACCCTCATCTTGAACGAAATTAGTTACCATCTATATGTCTCCCTTATTTTTCTTCTTTATAAATATCTACTAGATTTTTGCTACCAGCTGTACGGGTTCCAATCATTTTTCTTAAATCTTGAGCATCTTTCGGACGACGAGTTACTAACTTCTCTACTTCTTTTGCTTCCAACGGTTGAAAGTCCGTAACTACTTGACTCATATCTATTACCCCCAATTCATCTTTTTTTTCATTTAAAATTAAAGACTGCCTCAACTTTCGACATCTGTCCATGTTTTTCCTCCTTGTCCAAATTAAAATTCTTACATACATTTTTGACAGAAAAAAGCTCTACTTAAACATATGATTTTCTAAGTTAAATCATGAATCTGAAACATAAATTTTGCTGTACAAAAAAACTCCTCAAAGTATAAACTTCAAGGAGTTTTTCCGTTAAATTATATATATGAATACTCATTTATTTATTATTAATAAAATCCCCCCAAAAACCAAAAATGCTATAATAAACCCAATCAAACTAAGGGGGCACATTTATCTTGCACGGAAAACACATTCAATTTCACAAGTTCGGCAACCCAAAAGATGTATTACAAGTTGAATATAAAAATATAGAACAATTAAAAGATAATGAAGTTTTCGTTCGTATGTTAGTTAGGCCAATTAATCCATCTGACTTAATTCCAATAACGGGAGCGTATGCTCATAGAATTCCTTTACCTAACATACCCGGTTATGAAGGTGTTGGTATTGTAGAAGATGTAGGCGCGGGCGTTACGAGAGACCTTATCGGTAAACGTGTTTTACCGTTACGCGGAGAAGGTACTTGGCAAGAGTATGTGAAGACATCAGCTGATTTTGTAGTCCCTATTCCGGATTCTATTGATGATTTTACAGCGGCACAAATGTATATTAATCCTCTTACGGCGTGGGTCACTTGTACAGAAACGTTAAACTTACAGCGTAATGACGTTTTATTAGTGAACGCTTGCGGATCCGCTATTGGACATCTATTTGCGCAGTTATCACAAATTTTAAACTTCCGATTAATTGCTGTTACAAGAAATAATAAACATACAGAAGAATTACTGCACCTTGGTGCTACACATGTAATTGATACTTCCACTGCCCCGCTTTATGAAACCGTTATGGAATTAACGAACGGGATTGGTGCGGATGCTGCGATTGACTCTATCGGGGGACCGGATGGAAATGCATTAGCTTTCTCCTTACGTCCAAACGGGCACTTTTTAACGATCGGGCTTCTATCAGGAATACAAGTGAACTGGGCAGAGATTGTCACGAAAGCGAAAGTGCATGCGAACATATTTCATTTACGACATTGGAATAAAGAAGTCTCACCATATAAATGGCAAGAAACGTTTCGTCACTTAATTCGCTTAGTTGAAAATAAGCAATTACGTTTTATGAAAGTCCATTCTACATATGATTTAACGGATGTGAAAGCGGCAGTTGATGTCGTACAGTCTGCTGAGAAAACGAAAGGGAAAGTGTTTTTGACGAGTTATTAACTGCAATTGAAGGAGTCTTTTTGATTGGCCTTTTAAATAGACTAGATAATACATTTAAGAACGAATATTTGTAAGTATCTGGTATAATCCTATTAAAAGGTGAAAGGAGATTTTCACATGTGGTTAATTTCGGCAGTTTGGCCTGTTATACTAGTAGGAGGAATTGTAGTATTTGTAATAAAAAGATTGGAACATAAATATAAGAACGGAAAATTAGGTAAGAAAAAATCAAAAGAAGCTCAAAACTTATTAGATAGTCTCATACCTATAGGAATGCTTGTCGGCTGTATAATCGGTTTGATTTTCGGCATGTTTTTCCCAGATTATTCACTTCTTGCAGTGAGTTTAGGATCCGGAATCGGCTATTTATTTGGTTATTTCGCCTATGAAATTTATAGTAAGACAGGAAACAACTTTTCCTAATCCAAAAAGAATAAACGGGACAGTACATAGTAGTCATATAAAATATGTACTGTCCTTTATTTTTGCATCAATGCTATCAACTTACCTTCCACATCCTATACACCTTTTCTTACCTCAAATAACAATTTTATTATTTGTCATATAATTAGCACCTTCGTTAAACATATATAAAGATTGTTGTATTTCTTACTTTTCCCTTTGAAAACAATATATACTACATTTGAGATAAGCAAGTGTGTCTGCTTATTATCTAAATTCCCGTGCAATACCCCCTCACGAAATGCTAGGAGAGCACTCCTAGCATCTTTTACAATAACGTTTTGCCTAATTTAAACATATGTACAATATAGTTTTTTTCAGCTTATAGCTGGCTAATACATTCGCCCTCATCTTATTTTTTCCACTTATAAAACTCCAGCAGCTCTTCTTCATTTTCACTTTAGTCATGAAACAAAAAAATCCCCTTGAAGCATATGCTTCAAGGGGTGAGCCTGTTTTTTTACTTATATACGTACAGCTGTACCACTTACAGCAACCATTAACATTCCATCACGAACAACCTCATAATCTACATCAATACCAACGATAGCATTTGCACCTTTTTGTTTTGCAAGTTCTTTCATTTCATCCATTGCGATATCACGAGCTTCTTTTAGCTTGCTTTCGTAAGAACCAGCACGACCACCGACAACATCACGAACAGAAGCGAATAAATCGCGGACAATATTTGCACCCATAATAGCTTCACCGTTTACAATATCGATATACTCAATAATTTCTTTACCTTGAATTCCAGACGTTGTTGTTACAATCATGACTGACACTCTCCTAATAAGTTGTAGTTTGAATAAGCTTTCTTATGTCTTTATTATGACATGGAAAAAGTATCTAATCTATTGAATTACCTTACAGGAGTGTGACAATTTTGTAAGAATGAAACGCCTATTATGTTTAAGAAAGCGCTTTAACATTTGGATACATAAATGATTCTCTATTTTCTTTCCAATCCTTTTCTACTTCTTTAAAAGTTGGTCGCCCTAATTCTTCCTTGTTTTTCTGTTTACGAAACCATTTCTTCACATACTTCTCTCCATTTTTGTTTTGAACCGTACAAAGGAAACTATTACTACTATCCTTTACTATTTTTATAATCACGAAAAGACACCTCTTTCCTTTTAAACTTGATCTTTTACTATAAGCCCTTCCTCTCTTATAATCATGCGACTCCTCGGTCGCGCCAAAGTTGTAAGATCAAAAAACGATATTCACTATGTTTAATATGTGACGTACATATTATTTAAAGAAATCAGAGTTATAAGCATTATGCTTATCAAATATTTTATAAATTTCTAACTTATCATCTAATTTTGCATCTACTAAAATTAATATATTTCCATCGTAAATATATTCTTCATACTTCTTAGCGTGTTCCTCAGGGATTCCTAAGCCGATAAATGCTCCTATTAAACTTCCAGCTCCTCCGCCAATACCGGCTCCTCCAATAGCTGCTGCGATAGGTCCTGCCGCTACGATTGGACCCATTCCAGAAATGGCAAGTACACCAAGACCTGTTAATAAACCTCCGAGTCCGCCTGCTACTCCTCCTGCCACAAGTCCTGTCGCTGAAAAGATATCCGCTTTATGTGCGGTTTCATGATTCACTTTTTCGCCCGATTTTTCTTCCAGATGTTCAATTTCCTTTTGATCCTTTGCAATAGCTGAAATATTATCAGCTGGATATCCTTTATCACTTAATTCATTAATAACGAATGCCGCATCATCGATTGTTCTAAAAACACCTACTATTTTTCTATCTACATTCATAACTATTAACCTCCTAAAGTTTTATATCATGTATCTTTATCTTTCTTCATTTCTGTATACACTAATCTTCTTATTAACATAACCATTTATGAAAAAAGCGAATAGTAAAAGCATTACAAGCGAACTACTTAACAAGTAAATTAAATCAAATGTAATATCAATCATCAGTTCATTCATGTATACCAGACTCCTTTTTATTTAAAGTAAAAGTATATTTTTATAGACTAGAAATCTTACAATTCATCTTCAGTCAATCTCTTTGTAGTTTATGTATACCCTTCGTAACCCTTTCTAAACATAAAAACTATAATTATATTTTTTCTTATTTATATGTTTAACATTTTTTAAAACGGGTATGTTTATATTGTTATGCTTACTATATGGAAAGGAATATTTCGATGAATGCAATCCAATCTACTACTATTCTTTATAATGAAACACCTACAATAACGCAGATTCATCATTTTTATGCTTTAATGACAACATTTCAAACAACTTTATTTATAGGTAAACACGGAACACTTACTTCCATTAAAAACTTAAGCACATTAGTATCCTTTTTCCTTACTGTCAAAAAGAAAGAACTTGTATTATTTATTTTTGAAGGAATAGATGCAAAAAAAGCTTTAAAAACACTCTTTCCTTCTTAAAAGTTTTATGATCCTCCTATTCCCTCGATTGTTACTTTTCATATATAGTTTTATATTTCAAAATGATTTCCTCAATTCAAAAAGAGACCCCCTAATACAATAGGGGGATTTCTAGTTTGGCCTTACGAAAACTGATATAATATATATTACGTTTTTTATTCTTTACAATTGAAAACTTTTAATAACCTTGAAGGTAGGAATTTTTAATGAACTCGAAAGCAAAATTTAGTATTCGCTACAAAATTATGGCTGGTTATTTAGTTATCATTTTGTTCTTACTTATTTCTTTCATTATGCTAAACAATGAGATTTCTAATTTACAAAAATCTCGTAATTTTATTATTGAGCACGATTTTAAAGTTCTTAATTTAACGAATCAAGTGGAGAAAGAATTGCTAACAATTGAAAATAAAGCGAAAGGATTTATCACTTCTAATGATGCAAATTACGTTCAATCCCTTAACGCTGCGGAAAAGGATTACGAAAAACATTATCAAGATCTTTTTGCTCTATTAGAGGATAACCCCTCTCAGCAAGAAAAGTTAAAACAGATTAATGAAAACATTACTAGTTGGATTAATAAAGAGATTCATCCACTCATTACGAATCACAATAGTAATAACGTACAAGCAATCGATACGACTCAAATTCAGTCACTACAATCACAGGTAACGAACTTCCGTAGTGTTGAGGAGCAACTAACGAAAAAAAGAGCTGCACAATTAGATACCGAAAATAATAAATTAGAGCTTTGGTTATACAGTTTGTTGTTCTTACTTTCTTGTATTTCTATTATCATTTCACTCTATATTTCGAATTCCATTACAAAAACGATTAAAAATGTAATTCAAGCTATTAAATCTATTTCTTCGAAAGAAAAAATTACGGAAAGAATTCATGTGAACAGCCATGATGAAATAAAAGATTTGGCTCATACAACGAACTATTTACTAGACGAGATATCGAAAAGAGAGTGGCTACAAACTGAGCTTGCAGAGTTAATTTTAAAGTATCAAGGTGTATCTTCTATTGAAATGTTAGGTAACAAAATTCTTAGTGGAATGATACAAAAAACGCAAACTTCTTGCGGTGCATTTTATGTACGTGAAGAAATTGAAGACACTGTCTACTATGTGAAAAAAGCTTCTTTCGCAGATCAAGGTGCTGATATTGGGAAACAATCCATTAAAATGGGTGAAGGTTTAATTGGGCAATGTGCTTTAGAAAAGCAAAGCTTTATTCTTCGAGACATACCAGAAGAATTTCGTTATGTCACTAGCGGCTTATTAGAAATACGCCCTAAAAACCTATTAGTTATCCCTATCTTATTTGAAGATGAAGTGATCGCAGTAATGGAGTTAGTAAGTGTAACTGAGATTTCAGACTTACATCAAGACTTAATTCAACAAACTGTTGATAACCTAGGTTTAACAATCCATAGTATTATGGGACGTATGCGAATTCAAACGCTTTTACATGAATCACAAGCGATGACGGAAGAGTTGCAAGTTCAATCAGAAGAATTGCAAACGCAAGCTGAGGAACTACAAATGCAAGCCGAAGAATTAAGAACAACAAATGAACAATTAGAGTCTAGAACGGAAGAGGCGGAGCAAAAGACAGCTGACTTACAAATTACTAAATCAGAATTAGAAGAAAAAGCAAGTGAGTTATTACGTAGCTCAAAATACAAATCAGAATTCCTAGCAAATATGTCACATGAATTACGCACACCATTAAATAGTATTTTACTATTATCCGAAATGTTAAGAGAAAATCATGATAATCATTTATCCGATGATGAAATTGAGTTAGCAACTGTTATTCATTCATCAGGGAAAGATTTACTTACTTTAATTAATGACATACTAGATTTATCTAAAGTAGAAGCCGGCAAACTAGACATCATTTTTGAAGCAACGAACATAAGTGATATGGCAGCAAATATGCATCAAAACTTTTTACATATAGCTGCACAAAAAAATGTCGAATTTACGATTGAAGACAGTGATATTATTCCTGATTTGTTTTATACAGATGCAAAGCGGATTGAACAAATTATTAAAAACTTATTATCCAATGCATTTAAATTCACGGAAAAAGGATCCGTCTCTTTACATTTCGATTCGATAGAAACAACGAATTTAAGTCATGATATGCAGTCTATAAGTAATGATTGGATGACAATTTCGGTAAAAGATACTGGTATTGGTATCGCAAAAGAACAGCATCAACTTATTTTCGAAGCCTTTCAACAAGCAGATGGCGCAACGATTCGGAAATATGGTGGTACAGGCTTAGGGTTATCTATTTGTAAAGAGTTCGCTAGATTGTTAGGTGGTTGGATTACGTTAGAGAGCAATATAGGCGAAGGCAGTACTTTTACCGTATATATCCCTAACCTTCCAAATGGATTAACTGATATGCAAGTATCCAACCTAGAAGTCGCAGCCACGATAGAAGATGTTATTCCTGCTGAAGTTGTGGAGGAAACTATCGTGACGCCTGAAACAAATAACGTCTTCCAAGAGAAAACTATTTTAATTGTCGATGATGATCATCGAAATATATTTGCATTACAAAATGCATTAGAAAAACAACATGCCAACATTATTACTGCACAAAACGGCATAGAGTGTTTAGACATACTAAAAAACAATACAAATATTGACCTTATTTTAATGGATATTATGATGCCAAATATGGACGGCTATGAAACGATGGAACATATCCGAATAAACTTAGGATTACATGAAATACCTATTATCGCATTAACTGCTAAAGCAATGCCAAATGATAAAGAAAAATGTTTATCTGCTGGCGCTTCAGATTATATAAGTAAACCATTAAATTTACATCAACTCTATTCGGTAATGAGTGTATGGTTAATAAAATAAGTGAGGTTTAGTTTAAGTGGAAAATAAGTATTATAATTTTGATCCATCTGTAGATATGGATAAGCGTACGAACTTAGAAATTGAATTACTATTGGAAGCAGTATTTAAACTATCTGGCTTCGATTTTCGCCAATATGCTCGCACATCTATTTATAGAAGAATTTGTAATCGAATGCAGCTCTCTAATATCCCTACCATTTCAAAATTAATTGAAAAAGTAATTCATGAGGAAGGATTTTTAGAACAGGTATTAAATGATTTCTCCATTAACGTAACTGAAATGTTCCGTAACCCTAACTTTTTTAAAGCACTAAGAGAGCATGTGATTCCTGAATTAAAAAAGTATCCTGAAATTAGAATTTGGCACGCTGGATGCGCAACTGGTGAAGAAGTATTATCCATGTCCATCTTACTTCACGAAGAAGGATTAAGTGAAAAAGCTGTTATTTACGCAACAGATATGAATACAGATGTGTTAGAGAAAGCAAAACAGGGTATCCTTCCGTTAAATAAAATGCAAACTTATACGAAAAACTATTTACAAGCTGGTGGTACACAAGCATTTTCTAACTATTATTCAACAGATAATCGTTTCGCTTATTTTAATCCATCTCTTTTACAAAACATTATTTTTGCGCAGCATAATTTAGTAACTGATCAATCTTTTAATGAATTTCATATTATACTTTGCCGTAACGTTTTAATTTACTTTACGAGTCAACTTCAAAACCAAGTACAGCAACTATTTTATGAAAGTTTAGGTCACAATGGATTCCTATGTTTAGGAAATAAAGAAACTCTCCGTTTCTCACATATAATGCCGCATTATATCCAATTTAATCCGAACGAACAAATCTATCAAAAAATACAATAAAAGCGTATGAAATCCTCTGTTTGGATTTCATACGCTTTTTATTTCGCATTCGCTTTTTATTTCGCATTCGCTTGTATCATAATGAGGCACATATCATCTGATTGTGCTTTCTTCTGTTCTTCCTTGTAAAACCCTTCTATCTCTTCTTCTAAATCTCCCCATTTTCTTTCTGTAAAAGCACGTAATTTCTCTTCAGCCTCAAATTCATCATGTGCAATTGCTTCAAGAACACCATCTGTAAACAATACGATTTGAGCGTTCTTCTCAAAAGGTATAACGGTCTTTTTAACTTTTATTTCATCAAAAAATCCTACTGCACAACTTCCTCGATTTAATTCCACTACATTCGCTTCATCAACTAAAACGTATCCAGAAGGATGCCCTGCATTCACATATTCAATCGTTCTCTTTTCTGTATCTGCTACTAAATATATCGCTGTAAAATAATATGGAATATTGTCATTCTCATTATGTAAAAGAGTCATATATTTATTTAAGTCTTTAATAACAAGTTCTGGATCGATTAAAGATTTAATCGTTTCACGTAATACAGACGAGATAAACATACAAACTAATGAAGCAGATATACCATGTCCCATCACATCCAATAATATAATACCGTAGCGGTTTTCATCGATTTTATACCAATAATACATATCTCCAGCTAGTTTGAATGAAGGTAAGTAACTTGCTTCAATTTTTATATGATCTTCCCTTAATGGGCTACTTAATAAGTTTCTTTGTACTTGTGTAGCTAAATCTAGTTCATTACGAAGGTTTTCTTCTTGTTCTTTATGCCAATTTAATTCCGATTTCAAGCGTAATGCTACACGCATACGCGCTAACAATTCAACTTTATTTATCGGTTTCGTAATATAATCCATTGCGCCTATATCAAGCGCTTCAGCTAATTTATTCGCATCTTCTAAAGCTGTTACAAAAATAATAGGAATATCTTTAAACTTCTCCTCGTTTTGTAATCGCCTACAAACTTCAAGTCCATCAATTTCAGGCATCATAATATCTAATAGTATTAAATCAATTTCATTATGCCTGGAAGAATCTTTTCCAAAATGGATGTATTCGAAAAGCTCTTGTGCAGAATTAAGCGATACAAGATCCTGATATCCGGCTTGTTTCAAAATTTTTTCAATTACAAAGATGTTCACCGGATTATCATCGACAATTAAAATGGACACAAGTTATTTCCCCTTTTCTTATTTAAAATATAAATCGATTATCATTTTCTATTTTTCTAGTATTGCATACTCAGTTACAAAATGAAAATTTCCTACTCAAACATATTTATACAGCAAAAGAACAAACCCCCTAGAAATGAGAGTTTGTTCTTTCACTCTATAAATTAATTTAACACCATTGCTTTGTCACTTAAAAGACGATCTAATTCTTCCATATGATTTGTTTCATCTGCGATCATATCTTCTAACTTTACAACTAACTCTGTCATATTTAATTTCGCTGCCTGTTCTTTTCTCGTTTCATAGCGCTTAATTGTTTCATATTCTGATTGTCTAGCTTCTTCTAACATTTCTCTAACATCTTCTACTCGTTTCACTGGTAAAGGGATCGTAGTAGGTGTACCACCTAACGTCTTAATTTTCTCCGCTAAATATAGGGCATGTCCCTGTTCATCACTAATTTCAGATTCAAAGAAAGGTTTTAACACTTGTCGATATATACCAGAAACTGTAGCTGCATTATGGTTATACATAATAATTGCCGAGTATTCTCCTGCTAAATCTTCGTTCAATCCTTCGATTAGTTCTTTCACATCGTGTGACATTTTTATATCTCCTCCTATACTTAATAACTACCCCTTTTCTCATGCTTTAAACATAATTTTTTAAAATTTTTATGTATCTAAAAATGCTGCTTGCTTCAATTTACTTATCGCTTGTCTTTTAATACGAGAAACGTGCATTTGTGAAATACCTAACCGTTCCCCTGTATCCTTTTGATTTAAATTTTCTCCAAATATATAATGAATAACACTCTTTTCCGTATCATTTAATACGTTAAAAATATCCTTTAAAACGAGACGCCTTTCTGTCTCTTCATATCCTTGCTCTACTTCACCTACAGATTCGATTCTCGCTACCGAACTTCCATCAGATGAATTTTCAACTACATCATCTAAGGAAGATACTCTATAATTATTTTTCGCATCCATAATTTCTAGCACTTCCTCTTCGGATAGTCCTAAATGATCCGCAATCTCTATAATCTTAGGTGAACGCTGCAAACGATCTGTTAGCTCCTCTATCGCAAGTTTAATCTTCCCGCCTAAATCTTTAATTCGCCTTGGAACATGAATGCCCCAAGTTTTATCACGTAAATACTTCTTTATTTCCCCTACTATCGTAGGTATTGCAAACGGCTCAAAAGCATTTCCTATCGAATAATCATACCTTCTTATTGCGCCTAAGAGCCCTAACATCCCTACTTGTATAATATCCTCATGCATCGGTCCACCTTTTGAATAGCGATATGCAATGGAATGTACGAGATTTTTGTAATGATTAACTAATCTTTCCTGTGCTTCATCACATTGAGTTTGTTGGAACTCTGCAATTAGTTTAATAACGTCTTCTTTAGCAAGATTTGTAGGTTGAGATTGGATTTCCATCATTCTCCACCTGCTCTCTTTGTATATATTTTGTCATTAAAACTGTCATGCCCTCATCATGCATAATTTGTATATCATCCATTAACGTATTGATTAAATATAAACCTAAACCATTTTCCGGCAAATGTTCTACTGGTTTATTAATATCATACGGACCAACTTTCCTTTTTAAAGTGCTAAAATCAAAGCTAACCCCATTATCCGCAACCATAATTTCTAATCGATCTTCATATAGACCAAAGACAATTGTAATTTCTCCAACGTCTTCTTTGTATGCATGTTGCACAATGTTTGTACATGCTTCACTAATAGCAATTTTCATATCTTCTATATCGTCATAAGCAAAGCCCATTCGATTCGCAACACCCGCCATTGTTAAACGAATAATAGCTACATATTCTGCTTTTGCAGGAATTTTCATTTCTATCTTTTCAAATCTCTCCATCATCCCTAGTCACCTTCTTTCTACTTTTTCAAAATCGGAATTCAAATTTAATATTTCTGTTAGCCCTGTAATATCAAATAATCTTTTTAACCTTTTAGATACACCAATAAATTCTAGTTTGCCATCATTTTTCTTAACCGCTTTTAATAGAGCTATAAACACGCCTAAGCCTGTACTATCCATATACTCTACCTCAGTAAAATCTACTACAATATGAACCTCTTTCTTGCTTGCAATAGGCATGATCTTATTTTTTAAATCTGATGCTGTATACGCATCAATCTCACCATTAAGTTGTACCGTATAACCTACATCATTTTGCAAAATATTTACTGCCAAATTCATCATTTCCGCCCCCTTATCTCAAACTCTTACTATGTAATTACCCATAAAAATTAATTTTAAACATATTTTTTAATTATAAATAAATTTTCTACACCTTTCCCAGCTTCATGCTTAAAAAATACTACAAAATGTTTAAACCTTGTAAATTTGTGTATGTATAATGTATAAACATTATTTTTAGGGGGATCTATCTATGGAAGAGCACAACTTTAAAAAAGGAGATTTCGTTCAATTTTCTTATCGACACGATCATGCTACAAAATTAGTTGGTTCCATTATTAACATACTAACGAATACAATTGTAGTTGATATAGGTAATGATGAGGACTTATCTCATATAGAACCAAGGCAAGTCGTAAGAATAAATAATTGTAAAAAGGTAACGATGGCTTAATACATAATAGAAAGTGTAATTTTAATGAGTGGGGGTTCTTCATCCTCCACTCATTCCTATGCAGATTACATAAAAAAAGCATCCAAATTAGTTTAATTGGATGCTTTTTTATGTATATTTATCAGTTCATTCACTTTATAGCTATATATAATAAACTTAAGATTACTATTCGTTCTCATACTTACGCTTTCCGTAGCATTCTAGAAAAGAATGTAACGATTAAAATAAAGACGATTGCACCTAATAACGCTGGAAGAACGAAAATGCCTCCCCATTCAGGACCCCAGTGACCAAATAACGCACTACCTACCCAAGATCCGATTAATCCAGCAATCACATTACCAACTATACCTAAAGGGAAGTCTTTCCCTGTAATCATTCCAGCTAACGCACCAATAAGTCCACCTACAATACACGTAATAATAAGTCCCACAATTAAACCTCCTATATTATTTTTATATTGGATTTATCAAGCTTTGGTGTGTAACCAAAGCTTGATAAACATGTATTATTCTTTATGATCCAATCCATCACTTATCTTTTGTTTCACTTTTCCGACTTTTTCTTTTATAGTTCCTTTTGTCTTCTCCCACTTCCCTTCATTTTTCAGCTCTCTATCATCTGTAACTTCACCAATTCCTTCTTTTACTTGTCCCTTTGTCTTTTCAACCTTACCTTTAACTTGTTCTTTTAGTCCGTTCTCACTCATATTTACAATCTCCTTTTCGTAATAGATTTATAGATTTAAAGAGTATACATGCATCTTCTTTCTTGTAACCATTCACCGACTCTTTCTAAATCCTTAACGAATAACAAGATTTTTCCTTCATCCAGCTTTTCTTCGTAGAAGTTTGCTTCTTCCTCATTAAGCCCTAACTCTTGCATCTTATTTCTTAACTGATCTCCCGTGTTTTGAAAGACATTAATAATGCTTGTCCCAAGTCCTTCCTCTTTTATCCCAATTGTATTCACGTCTGCATTGTCTGCAATTCTATCTGTCCTTTCTTTTTCATGTGTTAATACGTAAATATCTTTTTGGTCTATTCCTTTCTTCACTAGATCATTTGCCGCATTCATGACCTCTTTCTCCGTAATAAATTCATATACAAAAGGTTTACTATACTTCGTTTCCATCTTTAACTTCCTCCTTTAAAATGAATTATTTGTTATATTATATGTAGTACACCCATTTTCGAAATGTTAAACATAAAATATGAAAAAAGTTATGTGAATTTTTTCTATCCTAAAACTAGTAGAATAAAGTGAAACTTTAATCAGTGGGGGTTTTCTTCATCCCCCACTGATTATTAGTTGAACCAATCGGACTTTTATGGGCAGTTGATCCCCCACCTAAC
>NZ_VLTE01000119.1:0-7802 GCF_007558965.1 Bacillus sp. HY001
ATGAACGGATTAGCAAGAGCTATTTTCTTCGGAAAACAAGGTGAGCTTAGGGAACGGACTATACAACATCAATTGCAAAGAGCCAGTGCTTTAAACATCATTATCAATGCCATCAGTATCTGGAATACTTTACATCTAACAAAGGCAGTTGAATATCAAAAACGGTCAGGTAGTTTTAATGAAGAATTATTGCACCATATGTCACCTCTAGGTTGGGAACATATTAATTTACTTGGAGAATACCATTTTAATTCGGAGAAAATGGTCTCGTTAGATTCTTTAAGACCCTTGAAACTTTCTTAACGTTGTTAAAACTGGGGGAATAGTCGGGGAAATGGGCTTAGCGTTGTAAATCCGCATTTTCCTGACTGTACCCCAAATAAGAACAATTAAGCGATTGATGGGAATGAATAAATAAATCTTATTCAACCAAAGGGTGCTTTACTTGAGAAGGTCACTAGAAGAGTCAAATGATAACTATGAACTGCCCCAATTGCTAGGTTTTGTTTAACAATTGGGGCAGTTCATTTATAGCGCATAGGTAATCAGCTTTTTGTTAATCATGAGGTAGATATTTTTATCTAAAAACCCAACAATGGAAATATATTACAGCTCATGCCCCGTTTTTACACGTATCTCGGCTGAACCCCATCAACCTCTAAATTAATAACTACGCCAAAAGCTGATTTTCTTTAAGATAAGGAAATCAGCTTTTTCTTTGTAAAATATTTTTTAATACAGGAAAACCGGATTTTTATTTTCCATAAAATTTATTAACGTGGGTTTTATGTCATTTGGTTGGCGGGACCCCTTAGAGTAGGAAATTCGGCTCATTTTATGTCGAAATTTACTTAGCGTATATTTTCGTTAATTATCTTAACTAGTCGTTACGTATGACTTTACAGCATTCGATGCAAAGTTATCGGTTTTTTGTATGCAAATTTATGGATTAAGTCATACAATTACGCACTATTTTTAATGAATCGATATTTACTTGTTTCTTCAACTAAGTTCGTCCGAATCTTTTTCTACAAAATCACTAAAGTCATCTCCCCAATCACAGATGGCTGTTACAACATTCTCTAGTTGATGACCAATTTCACTAAGTTCATACTCAACCTTAGGAGGCACTACGGGGTATACACATCGAGTAATTATTTTATCGTCTTCTAATTCTCTTAATTGTCTAATCAACATACGTTGATTAACTTCAGGCAGCTTTTTTTGTATTTCACTTAATCTTAATGGCGAACGTTGTAACAAACACCATATAATTGCTATTTTCCAACGCCCTCCTATCACAGATAAAGCTAAATCTTTTCCAGTGAAAAATTCCTTGTCCTTATAATGAATAACCATAATTTTTGACCTTCCTCTCGCGAAAAAAATGTTTATAGTGACAAATTTGTCAGTATTGTAATTAAAATTATAAAGTGTAATCTTAGTGGTGTAAACAATAAAAAAAGAAAGTAGGGATTCAATTGAAAAGTAGAGCTGCTGTTGCATTTAAGCCAGGGGAGCCACTTCAAATCGTAGAAATCGATGTAGAAGAGCCAAAAGCAAAAGAGGTATTAGTAAAAATACTATATACTTCTGTCTGTCATACAGATGCTTTTACATTATCAGGTGACGACCCAGAAGGAGTATTTCCTGCTGTATTAGGCCATGAAGGTGCTGGTGTTGTCGTTTCAGTAGGTGATGAAGTTACTTCAGTAAAACCTGGGGATCATGTTATTCCACTATATACACCTGAATGTGGAGAATGTAAATTCTGTCGTTCTGGTAAAACAAACCTATGTAGTGCTGTACGAGAAACACAAGGTAAAGGTTTAATGCCTGATGGAACAACTCGCTTCTCTTATAATGGAGAGCCCCTTTATCATTACATGGGAACTAGTACATTCAGTGAATATACAGTTGTTAATGAGATTAACTTAGCGAAAATCGATGAAAACGCTCCGTTAGATAAAGTTGCTTTATTAGGATGTGGTGTGACTACAGGTATTGGTGCTGTACACAACACTGCAAAAGTTGAAGAAGGAGCTGTAACAGCTGTATTTGGTTTAGGAGCGATTGGATTAGCAGCTATTCAAGGATTGGTTCAAGCAAAAGCAAGCCGAATTATTGCAGTTGACCTGAATCCCCAAAAATGGGAACTCGCTAAAAAAATGGGAGCGACTGATTTTGTGAATCCTGCAGATTATGATCGCCCAATTCAAGAAGTTATAGTCGAAATGACAGATGGTGGCGTGGATTATAGCTTCGAATGTATTGGTAATGTTGAAGTAATGAAATCCGCTCTTGAAGCATGTCATAAAGGTTGGGGCGAAAGTATTATTATCGGAGTAGCTGGTGCTGGTAAAGAAATCCATACTCGTCCATTCCAATTAGTAACGGGCCGAGTATGGCGTGGATCAGCCTTTGGTGGAGTTAAAGGAAGATCTGAACTTCCAGAAATGGTCGAAGATTATATGCATGGTGATATTGATTTAGATTCATTTATTACTCATCATTTAGAATTTAAAGACATCAATGCGGCATTTGACTTATTACACAAAGGTGAATCCATTCGTACGATTTTAACTTACGGAGAGTGAGATAATGAGTCTTAAATGTATTGAACAACATCGTTCTTTCGAAGGAGAGCAACGTAAGTATAGCCATTATTCCGAAGTCTTGCAATGTGATATGAAATTTAGTATCTACTTACCATCAAATAAAGAAAAGAAAAAAATTCCACTTATATGGTGGTTATCTGGTTTAACTTGTACAGATGATAATTTTAGTCAAAAAAGTGGATTTCAACGTTTGGCTGAAAAACATCAAGTTGCAGTGATTATGCCAGATACTTCACCACGTGGAGAATACGTTTCTGATGTTGCAGCATGGGATCTTGGACAAGGGGCAGGTTTTTATTTAAATGCTACCCAGGATCCTTGGGCACAGCATTATAAAATGTATTCGTATATCGTAGATGAATTAACATCCATTGCTTCGACTATAGTACCTAATTTTTCAGGTGAAGAAAGCATAATGGGGCATTCAATGGGAGGACATGGGGCTTTAGTGATCGGTTTGAAAAATGCTAAGAGATTCAAAGCGGTTTCTGCTTTTTCTCCAATCTTAACTCCTAGTCAAGTACCATGGGGAATAAATGCTTTCACCTCTTATTTAGGTGAAGACAAAGATTCTTGGAAAGAATGGGATGCTTCAGAATTAATTAAAGAAGCTACTATTCCACCAATTCTTATTATGCAAGGTAGTCAAGACGAGTTTTATCCGAAACAATTGGAAGAACATATTTTCTTAGAGAACGCTCAAAAAAATAGTCAAATGGTAACTTATAAAAAAATGGAGGGCTATGATCATAGCTACTTCTTTATTTCCACTTTCTTAAATGAGCATTTCTCTTTCCATATGAAGTATTTAAGATGATTCTTATTTACAACAATACCCACTTCCAATGGCATATGAAGTATTTAAGTTTACAGCAAAATATAGTAACAAAAGTATCCGCATGTAGAGATGTGGGTGCTTTTGATTGTTATATTTTGTCATATTATATAGTTTGTAAAAACAAATAAATTGGGAGGAAGAGTTCATGTGGATTAAAAAAATGTTATTTAATTACCGTGTTAAACCATCCTTATTAAAATCTCGTTATGAGATTGAAAAGGAAAATCGACAAGTTGACTTATTTGAAAGTTCAACTGAAACGTCTAAACCGTTTTCGATAAGAGATACAAGATCATATATTCAGCCTAATACTAAAACATTAGAAGACATGATTAATTACTTAGCAGCTATTCGTGAAATCCCTTCTCTTTCCGTGGATAAGAATAAAATGCTTTGGCCATTAATATCCAAATGCTAAATTCAAAAAAATAATGGTTATAATTTTAGCTATTTCTATATCAAATATTTGAGTTGATGGGAGGTACAGTTTGTATGGAAATGAAAAAAATGTTAAACAATGACCGTATTAAACCATATTTATTAAAAGCACGTTTTGGAGTTGAAAAAGAAAGTCAACGAGTTGACCTATCAGGAAGTTTAGCTAAAACGGAACATCCCAAAAGTATTTCAGTAAGAGATGAACATCCTTATATTCAGCGAGATTTCTCTGAAACACAAATGGAATTAATCACACCAGTTACTGAGACACTAGGAGATTTATTTAATTATTTAGCAGCTATCCATGATGTTGCCTATCGTTCTATGGGAAATAACGAAATGCTTTGGCCATTAAGCATGCCACCACAGTTGCCCGAAAAAGAAGAAGATATTGTTATTGCGAAACTTAATAATCATGAAAATGTTTTATATCGTCGATATTTATCTAATTCTTATGGTCGACGAAAACAAATGATTAGTGGTATTCATTACAATTTTGAATTTAGCGATAATTTGATTCAGGCATTATTTGAATTACAATCAGAAATAAAAGATTATCATCAATTTAAAACAGAAATTTATCTGAAAGTCACAAGGAATTATTTACACTATCGATGGTTAATAACTTATTTCTTCGGTGCTTCTCCTAGTAGTGAAAAGAATTTCTTTGAAATAAATCCTTTAAATGACGCCGTAAGAAGCATTAGAAATAGTAAATATGGTTATAGTAATGAAAATGATGTTCAAGTATCCTATAGTAGTTTACAGAACTATATATCTGATCTTTCTTCGCTGGTAAGTAAAGGGGTTTTATTAGAAGAAAAAGAATTTTATGCATCTGTCCGTTTAAGGGGCGGTCCTCAAGTTTCAGATTTAAAAAATCATGGGATTCGTTATATTGAATTAAGAAACCTAGATTTAAATCCTTTTGAAACATATGGAATTAGCCATGAACAAGCAGAATTTCTACATCTTTTCCTCATCTATTTACTCTGGATTGATCAAGACGATAATAATGATGAATGGGTAAAAATCGGTGATTTTCAAAATAATTTAGTGGCTCTTGAACATCCGTTAGAACATACGCAATTTAAAACAGATGCTGAGCGTATTATTGATGAGATGGAACATTTAACAGGGCTGTTAGACATAACTGTTTCGAATACCTTATTTGTTAACTTGAGAGAAATGCTAACAGATCCAAGTAAGACTTTAGCTGGAAGACTTTATAAAGAGATTATAAAAAGTAGTCAAAGTCAGGTAGCTTCCCGTATTGCTAAAGAAAATTATAAAAAAGCATGGGATAAACCATATCAACTATCAGGATTTACTGACATGGAGTTGTCTACACAAATTTTAATGTTTGATGCTATTCAACAAGGATTACAAGTAGACGTTTTAGATCGACAAGATCAATTTTTAAAACTACAGTTAGGAAATCATGTTGAATATGTGAAAAATGGGAATATGACAAGTAAAGATAGTTATATATCACCATTAATTATGGAAAATAAAACAGTAACAAAGAAAATTCTTCAACAGCATGGATTTCGTGTACCAATAGGTGAGGAATTTAGTGATATAGAAAAAGCCTTACGTTCCTATGATATATTTGCAGGAAAGCCTTTTGTCGTTAAACCAAAAACAACAAATTATGGTTTAGGAATATCTATCTTTAAAGAAAACGGAGCAAGTTACGAAGACTATCAAAAAGCACTCACAATAGCATTTAAAGAGGACTCATCAGTATTAATAGAAGAATTTATTAATGGAACAGAATATCGATTTTTTGTGCTAGATGGCAAAGTTTCTGCCGTTTTATTACGAATTCCAGCCAATGTTATAGGAGACGGTTCACATACGATTGAAGAGTTAGTCGCTCAAAAGAACCTGAATTCATTAAGAGGAATGGACCATAGAACACCTTTAGAAAATATACAATTAGGTGAATTAGAGGTCCTAATGCTTAAAGCTCAAGGGTATCGAAAAGATTCTATTCCAACAAGTGATGAAATTGTTTTTCTGCGAGAAAATTCTAATGTCAGTACAGGTGGAGACTCAATTGATATGACAGATCAAATTCCCGATGATTATAAGAAAATTGCCGTAGATGCTGTGTCGGCACTTGGAGCAAATATTAGTGGTATTGATTTGATTATTGAAAATACAGAAGTTCCTGCAGCTAATAAAAATGCTTATGGAATTATTGAGGCAAACTTTAATCCATCGATGTATATGCATATATATCCGTATAAAGGCAAATCCAGACGTTTGACCATCTGTATATTACATTATTTATTCCCTGAACTACCAAAAAAATAATTTAGAAGTCTTCGAGATGTTAGAGGGATTAGTATAAAAATTGTAAATGATGTAACAAGAGGAGACATTACTTTTTAATTAATTGGGATCTCTCAGAGGTCCCAATTTAAATTATTATTTTAGAAACAGGCGTATGAGAAATGGGTTATTGGAATGCAAGTTTGAATAAGATAAAATAGGGGAATATCAGAGGGAAATTTAGAAAGGTATTTTGACTTATTTGGTCAATCAAGAGCAAGTCAAAAAGGGATACAGACGAGATATACATGTTATCTATACTTAGGAGTAAAAACCTTAATTTAATAAGAGTTTTACATTGAATACATGTAAACAATTTGTTTGACAACGATCCTTGCAACATCGAAGTCTACAACCGTTCGTTGCCCTCAAGGTAACGGACGCGCCTTAAGGAGCTCTTAAGAGACACGGTTTATCCAAGCAAGGTTATTCGATACCTTCTCATTGCACTACCTTGAATACATTAAATACATAATTTACTTAGTTAAGATATCAAGTAGTTAACGTAGCTTATCACTCAATTCTTCTTCTTAGAATACTTTAAATATTCCTGATTTTCATAGTAGATAATACACGTACCTTGGCTGTACTCCAACGTAATAGTTGATATAAAACTTACGTTAAGCAAATTTCCACGAAATTTTCACTATTTGATTCTTTAAAAAAAGTAGTAAACTAAGTAATCGGTTCCTTAACGTACAGGAATCAGTTTAAATGTGTCTAAATTTTGTCTAAATGTACAATTTTCTTTTTTGGGTATGGTGACCCCTTATTGCTCCACCAGGTATAGAAAATCCAGAGTGGGAACCTATTAGAAAGTTTATTTATAACGACAGTACATGCAAAAAGAAAAAATCATTTAAACATTTTTTACATTATCTTCACGCGAATGGGGCAGATTCTGACTATCTTAATCCACACTATTCACAACAATATATTCAAGGAGAAGAAGAGTTTGTAACCAATTATATATATTTAGAGAATTTCTCTAATGAAATCTCAAAAATAGAAAACAAATATAACTTACAGACTATCCCACTAGACACATTAACGAGATCATGGCATCATCAGGCGCCTAAGATGATTCATAAGGGAAACTACGCTGAAGCTGACATTACAGATCCATCTTTCCCTCGGCTGCCGACATATCAGAGCTTTTATGATACGGAGGCTATAAAATTAGTTACAGATATATTTAATGAAGATTTTGAAGCGTATCATTATCTTAAAATGGATATTTCTACAATATGAATCAGTTTCAGAGTACTTAAATAATAGTCTTATTTTTAATATGGAAAACACCGTGAACACTGTTATGGTGTTTTTTTGGGTTTAACACTATATTTTTAACTTTATATAATCCATATACCTTCAAGATAAGATGTATTTGTAAAATAATGTATGATTATGACCCATTTCTACAAGTATCTCGGCTGAACCCCTCTAGGTTTTTCTGTGCATCCTTTATATATTAAAGAGCCGATTTACTCTTAGCGGGGTAAATTCTGGCTCTTTTCTTATATATATTCTCTTAGCGTGGTTTTTTTCCGAAATGCTGGCGGTACCCC
>NZ_VLTE01000120.1:0-709 GCF_007558965.1 Bacillus sp. HY001
GCTTTAGATAGATGTTTGTTCTTCATCATACCTTTCACATTCAAATCTTCTACTGTAATAAACGTTGGCTTGGTTTTCACCACATCATTTACAATAGACTTTACATACTCTAGTCGAATATTTGCTAATCGAGCACATAACTTTTGCACCCTAAGAATATTTTTATCTATATTTGCTCTTTTGTTAGTAACAGGTTGTTCACCTCTCTTTTTTAGATTTTCAAATTTGCGTGATAAAGAGCGTTGTTCACGTTTTAACCGTTTTTCTATCTTTTTTACTTGTACTGTTTTATTTATATTTTTGTGAGTTTTTCCATCGCTACGTACAGCGAAATCTTTAATTCCCAAATCAATTACTAGACCTACTGCATTGAGAGTTGCATTTGGTTTTACCTCTTTCACTTCACAGAGTATAGACACATAGTATCTTCCTGCTCTTTGATATACTGTACCACTTTTTACAGTTGTATTTTTTGAAATATATCCATACTCTTTTAACCTTATCCAACCAATTGTAGGGACTTTTACTCTATGTCTTTCTACTGTCCAATCTGTTTTGTTGTTTTTCGGGAAGTAGCACTTCACATCTTGCTTATTCTTTTTTTTATATCGTGGAAACTGAGATAAACCTTTAAAAAATCGCTTAAAAGCTTTATCTCCATTCATAATCGCTTGTTTTACCGCTTTGCTCGACACTTCTTTAATCCACT
>NZ_VLTE01000121.1:0-8581 GCF_007558965.1 Bacillus sp. HY001
TCGTTCAGTTTTCAAAGAACTACTCGGTCGCTCATTTGCGACTTCCTTATGTTAACATCTTCATCTTTCAATGTCAACTAAGTTTTTCATTTTGTTTGTCGCTTTCGACGTTAATGTCATCGGCGACTTGTTCTATATTACACCTCTATACTCTAATCGTCAATACCTTTTATCCTTTTTATTTTATAAATTATAAAGGAGCTTAAACCTTCTTCATTTATAACCTCGTACCTAGAGATTTATAAACTGGTGCAGTCACTTTCATAATCAACAATTTATACTCTCTTACTTACCTCTTACACCTTTCTAAAGAATGAATATCAAACCAAGCAAATATATATTAAAAGTAGCACTTTTTATTTCGAGTACATTCCTGCTGCATTCACAATTATCTCCTACCACTTCTCTCTAGAAATTATAAATACACCACACATTTACTAAAATCTAATTAACTTAGGAGGCGTTATGAAATGCATGTTAATAAGAAGATCATTTATGTATCCCATGATGCCCATTTTCACGGAGCACAGCTGCTTTCTTTACATACCATTAAAGCTCTTAAAGAAAACTTTCATTACTCCGTCGCAATTATTTCAATTGGAACAGGCATTTTAATCCGCGATTTTCAAAAGTATGGTCCTGTTTATTGCCTAGAGAAAGACTACCCAACGGAAGGAAATGTTGAATTATTAATAAAGAAGTTAATATCACAAGGCTATACCATCGCGATATGTAGTACCGTAATAAGTGGTGATATAGTTGCATTACTAGCTAAACACAATATAAAAGTTATTTCATTAATACATGAATTACCGCATTTAATACAACAGTACTCTGCCGAAGGAAAAGCGAGAAATATTGCCGAGTCTGCTTACAAAATAGTCTTCCCTTCACAATACGTATATGAAAAATTCCGTACAATCACCCAATTAGACCATCAGAAGTGCCATATTCTCCCTCAAGGTTTATTTAACCATAATCCTTATAAGAACAATATCGCAAAAGCTAGAAACGTATTAAGAAAAAAACACAACCTACCTCTAGATAGCAAAATCATTTTGGGAGTAGGTTTCGCTGATCATCGAAAAGGGATAGATTTATTCTCACTTATTGCTTACTCCGTAAGAAAGATTCATAGGAATATTCATTTTATATGGGTTGGGAGAACGGATGTTCATTTTTTAAACACGCTATCCCCAAGATATACAGCACATTTTACATTAGTGGAGCCTACTCCAGATATCGGTTTATATAACGCCGGGGCTGATTTATATTTATTAACTTCAAGAGAAGATCCTTTTCCAAACGTTGTTTTAGAAGCGTTAGATACGAAAGTCCCTGTTATAGGTTTTAAAAACGCTGGAGGTTTTGAAGATGTTGTTACGGAACAAACTGGCGCATTAGTAGACTATTTAAACTTACCGATGATGTTGGAAAGAATATATGAATTTCTTGGAGATGAAGATTTACGATTACAAAAAGGCAGCTTTGGCCAAGAACTTATTGAAAAAGATTTCAACTTTCTTCATTACATTTATCAACTATTAAACCTGCTTGAGCATCATTATAAAAAAATAAGCGTCATTGTACCGAACTATAATTACGAAAGATACTTACCTGACCGAGTTAAATCAATATTAAACCAAACCTATCCCCTTTACGAACTAATTTTCCTAGACGATGCCTCTACTGACAATAGCGTACCTATATTTGAAAAGCTGCTCTCTAACGAAAATAAGCCTCACCTAAAAGTTCAGCAAATTATTAATGATAAAAACTCTGGTTCTGTATTTAAACAATGGATAAAAGGCGTCTCTGCGGCAACCGGTGATTATATTTGGATTGCAGAGGCCGATGACTTATGTGATCCGACCTTTTTAGAAGAAGTAATACAAGGGTTTCATATAAATAGTGATGTCACCTTAAGCTACACACAATCAAAACAAATAGATGAACAAGGAAATATCCTGGCCAATCATTATTTAGATTACACAAATGATATTGATAAGGAAAAATGGAAAAGTTCTTATTTTCGAAAAGGGACTGATGAAATACAAGATACGTTACTTATCAAAAACACGATACCTAATGTATCAAGTGTAGTTTTTAAAAACATAGATATAAAAACTACAGAAAAACAATTAGAAAAGTTTAAAGTAGCTGGTGATTGGTTTTTCTATGTTTCTATTCTTAAAGAGGGGCATGTTTATTTCAATCCAAAGCCTCTAAACTATCATAGACGACATACAAATAGCGTAACGAAAACAGAAGATTCATATTCCCATTACAGTGAAGTTGTACAAATGCAGAATTTCATTAAAGAAACTTTTACTATCGACGACATTTCAAAAAAGAAAATGTACACATATAGAAAGTACCTTAAAGCATATTTGAAGATCTAATGATATCTTCTCTTCGCCATCAGTATCTCTTGTGAGACGTTACTATCATTTAAGGGGGGTCCTCTTTGAAAGAATTTATAGAGGCAAATAAAGATTTGATTTCTCAAATTGCACACAACTACAATGTAAATGCAAGTATCCATCCAGAGGATCACATCTTTCAATTCCTTGTCACGAATCCAGTCTTCCCATCTAAAAAAGAAGCAATAGATTATTATTTTCAAGATGGAAGAAAATCCGCAGAAACGCTCTTAGATTTAATTACTTCCTTTTATCCTCCTATAGACACTCCAATAAAGGTATTAGAATTCGCATCCGGATACGGCTGCGTAACACGTCATTTATTAAATCTACAAACAAACTTACGTATAACTACCTGCGATATACATGAAGAGGCTATTACTTTTATTGAACGTACATTAAATACTCCTTCTATCTTATCTCACCCTGAACCTGAACAAGTAAATTTGACCTCGTCTACGTATGATATCGTTTTTTGCCTATCCTTTTTTTCTCATATGCCTGATACAACTTGGTCTCGTTGGCTTCAAACATTGTATAATGCTGTTTCACCTGGCGGCTTATTCATTTTCACAACTCATGGATATCAAAGTAAAAAGTACTTCGGTTTTCCCGATTTAAATAAACAGGGTTATTGGTTTCTCCCCTCTAGTGAACAGCTCGATTTAGATGTTCATCAATACGGCCAAACAATTGTTAGCCCATCTTACGTATGTGACAAAATTAAATTATTACCTTATAACCCTATTATCAAAAAATACACTGAAGGTTTTTGGTGGGAACATCAAGACCTTTGGGTAATAAAAAAAGAAATAAAATAATAAACCACGCTCTACTTATACAGAAGTAGGGCATGGTTTATTATTTTTTACTATATAAGAACTCTTCAATCCATAGTTTATTTAATCTAATCCCACTTTTGAAATCTATTTTCGGTTCCCAATTACATTCTTGTCTTACCCTATCTATATTTAAAATGATTTTTTGAACATTTTCTTGTTTTTGTTTATAACAGATAAAATCCACTTTTCTTTCCGTTAATTTCTCCAATTCTACTATAATTCGTTTTAAAGAGAGACCTTTACCGCTTCCTATGTTATATACACAAGATTTCAAGCGATTTAATTGCGATAGTTGTATAGTAATTTCAACTAAATCATCGATATAAATATAATCTCGAATAATTTCTTGTGGATTACCATATATATTAATCTTCTCATTGCTGAGATGCTGATATAAAAAACAATTTATTGCCCCAACTTTCTTTAAAGGATTTTGATATTTTCCATATGGATTAGAATATCTACATACAACATAATCAATTCCGTATTTTTTCTTATAAAAATACAAGTAATTTTCAAGCGACACCTTTGTTATTCCGTAAGGAGAAAGTGGCTTTAATGGATGTTTCTCATCAATAGGTAAATATTCAGGTTCACCATACACGGTACCCCCAGAAGATGCTAATACAATTCTTTTAATAGGAAAGTTTTTAACACTTTCCATGAAATTAAGAAAAAAAAAGCTACTGTTCATATCTCCGAAAACATCTTCAATTGAAGTCGCTACATTAGACGTTGCAGCTAAATAAATAATTACATCCACATTCACTAAAGCTTTATATATATCTTCAACATTTGCTAAATCACCTTTAATAAATTCAACCTCACTTATAATATCTTGAGGAAAATTATTTATATGTCTGGAAAATACTTTTACATTTTGACCTTGTTTCAATAAACCTAATGCGAGGTTAATACCAATGAAACTATTTCCACCTACTATTAAATAATTATTCTTCCTCATAATACCCTCTCTAGTAATAAGATTTTTACTTATCACACCTAGAAATACAAATAAATGAACTTGGTCACTTCTATTATTCCTTCTCTTATAATTGTATGCCGCTTATACATTTTCATTATCTTTATTTTATATTTTCATTTTAGAATCGCTATCTTATTTCAGATGACCACAAAAAACACTCATACTATTTACTCATTCCTATGAATATATTGGATTAGTAAAAACTTCACCTCTCCATAAATAAAACTTTCAAAAAGGAGCACTACATTTATGAAGAATGTAAATCAAGAGCTTTTAAATCATGTAATCCTACATAAAGATCGAATTCCACATTTCCATAAAGACTTTCCCCTTATACTATTTTGGAGCCATAGAAGCGGATGTACCACTTTAGCTAATTGGTTCTTTTTTCAAATTGGATTGTTTAATGAAGCAAAGAAATACCATGACTTTATTCATTACTATGAATTCTGGGTGTATAAAAACAACACCAACTACATACCAGATTTACAAAATGGGCTTCTAACAGCAAAAAAAGATGTTTGTAAACTTGTGAGGAATCCCTATACAAGGGCTGTCAGCTCATTTTTATTACTTGCTGACAATCCATATGCTAGCCCACAATGGGAAAGTATCCGCCAATATTTATATAATGACAAATATAGTAAACGAGGAATATCATTTAAACAATTTTTATATTACGTTCGAGCATTCGGTTCCAATTCCCTAGCGATGGACATACATTTTAGTCAGCAATACGTTCCAGGTGAAGAAAAATTCATCCAATACTATATTCCTTTAGAAGATTTTAATACACAAATCACCAAGATGGAACATACGTACGATTTAGTTAAATCCAATTTAGCGCTACTTACAAATTCAGATCATCATCGCGCTCATAAAATGCATTATACAGGCAGCTATGCAGAGTTCAGCATTACGGATGCTACCTTCCCTCGCTTTCCAACATATGAAAGTTTTTATGATGAAGAAACAATGGCACTAGTTACAGAAATATATGCACAAGACTTTGAAATGTATCCGTACACAAAAGGGATATTGTAAATCAATACATTCTTCAATGAATAAAAGCGAATATATCGCATAGCATAAAGTGAAACTTTAATTAGCGTGGGGTTCTCTCCCGCTAATTATTCCATTCTACCAATCTCACTTTTATGGATTCCCTAATTTCCACCCACTTTCTTTCATTTCGCTGATTGTTGACGTGTATGTCATACTATCCATAAAATGAGGGCAATTCATCTCCCACCTCACTTCTTTACTTCAGCCGGATCTTGAGATGGAAATCTTAATTCCCTGAAAATAGTGGGATAAATACACTTGGTTTTACACAGGAGTGATATCATGTGGAAGGTAAACTGAAACACAATCATGGATACTGCGTTATTTGTGAGAAGGAAACTACGTTTATAGAGCAGAATGATTGGCTTCGAGATCATTACTTATGTTCTACATGCCACTCTATACCAAGGCAGCGAGCTTTAATCCATGTTTTAAATACATTTTTTCCAAAATGGGGTTCCTATCATATACACGAATCCTCTCCTGGAGGGATTACGACTCAGCTACTTATAAAAAACTGTAAAAACTATACATACTCTCAATACTTTAAAAATCACCCTCTTGGCCAATACTTTCAAGGAATTAGATGTGAAAACTTAGAAGATATGACTTTCCAAAATGAATCTTTTGATTTGTTCATTACTCAAGATGTCTTTGAACATGTAATGGAGCCGAACAAAGCCTTTAAAGAAATAGAGCGTGTATTAAAGCCTGGTGGTACTCATGTGTTTACTGTCCCTTGGTATCATACACTCACAAAGACTTTGCAAAGAGCAAGAATTAATAAAGAAGGAATTGAGTATATGGAAGAGCCAATTTATCATGGTAATCCTATTGATGCGAACGGGTCTTTAGTAACATTTGATTGGGGTCAAGATATGATTGAATATATTTATACACATGCAAATATGTATACCATTGTGTATTTACAAAAGGATAGATCACTGGGGTTAGATGCTGAATTTTTGCATGTTTTTATTAGTAAAAAAACATGTAAGTAGCTGTTAATCACTACATCATTCGGAGGTTTAACAAATGAATAACTTTAAGTTAGGAAGTGATTTTGATAACCTTGTTAGCCCACTATCTGATATTGAACTTCTAAATCTATTTATACAAAGTTGCTCCCAAACAAAGATAAATGGCATCCCAGTACCTACGTTCCCCCCTGAAGAAATTCAACAACAGTTTGTAGGTGCTTCCTATGAACATGCTCTTTATGAAGCATATTTGTTTTATAGCCATGTAAAAACATACGCCCAAAATTTAGGGGTTCCCTTGAATAAAGAACGGAGAATTTTAGACTTTGGTTGCGGATGGGGAAGAATCATACGATTCTTTTTCAAAGATGTTCGCCATAAAAATTTACTTGGTATTGATGTAGATCCTATAATGATTAACCTTTGTAACGAAACGTTAGGAAGGGGCAGATATAAAATAGCTCCCCCACAACCCCCTGTAGAATTTATTAATGACAATTCATTAGACATCATATTCGCTTATTCTGTATTCTCACATTTATCCGAAGAAACTGCAGAACATTGGATAAAAGAGTTTTCAAGAATTCTTCGTCCAGGTGGCATCTTCATCGCAACAACACAAGCACGCTATTTTCTCGATTTCTGTCAACAATTTAGGGAACACCCTGAATTAATTCAAACCGGGTGGCATAAAACTTTATCTCAAGCTTTTCCAGATATAAATCGTGCCATTTCGGATTATGAACGTGGAAATTTTGTCCACAGTCCTACAGGGGCAGGAGATGTTAGAGATAGTAGCTTTTATGGAGAAACTGTTATACCTAGAACTTATATTAAAAATCACTATGAGAAGTATTTAAAGCTACGGGACTTTTTTGATGATGTAAACCGATTACCCCAAGCCCTATTTGTTCTCCAAAAAGATTAACCCTTTTCATTCATGGTAATGCGCGTAATTTCATAATGAAAATCATTTTTTATCTCAGCTATATCGAGCAAACTGTAAAAATGAATTCATTATGGAGCATACAAAAACAGTAAGTAAATAACATATCTCGCGCTTTAAACTAGATCCAAAAAATCAAAAGTAACTTCCCACCACTTGAACTACGAAGAACATAAGGGGGATATACCTTGAAAATAATCGCTTTTTACTTACCACAGTTTCATCAAATAAAAGAAAATGACCGATGGTGGGGGAAAGGATTTACTGAATGGACAAATACTAAAAGTGCACGACCTTTATTTTCAGGACATTACCAACCTAGAGAACCTTATCAAGATTTTTATTATGACTTAACCACCCCATCCGTAAGAAAATGGCAAGCAGAAATCGCCAAAGCACATGGCATATATGGTTTTTGTTATTACCATTACTGGTTTAAAGGAAAGAGGCTATTGGAGACACCCTTTAATGAGGTACTTAAGATGAAGGAACCAGACTTTCCATTTTGCCTTTCTTGGGCAAATGAACCGTGGACAAAAACTTGGGATGGTCTTGATAGTCACATATTAATGCCACAAAATTACGGAGAGTTATCGGATTGGAAAGAACACTTTGAGTATTTATTACAAGCTTTTCAAGATGAGAGGTATATCCGTATAGATGATAAACCACTATTCATTATTTATCGGCCTGGACATATCCCTGATTGTGAGCAAATGCTTCATTATTGGAATACACTCGCACAAGAACATGGTTTGAAAGGTATATACTTTGCAGAAACATTAAACAGCTTTCCACTTCCTAATATAAATGGGTTTGATGCTAGCATTCAATTTGAGCCTTTTTATACAATTGCTCATGATAGCTCTTCAGACATAAATAAGACAATATATGAGTCTGATAAACAAATAAATGCTTGGGATTATGATAAAGTGTGGATGTATATACTAAAACGATCTCCTACAGAGAAAAAAACATTTCCCGGTGCCTTTGTTGACTGGGACAACACAGCACGCCGCAAAGACTTAAATAGCAGCATCTTCCTAGGTTCTACACCTAGGAAGTTCACGATATATTTAAGCAAACAAATCCAGCGTACCTATTCTCTTTACAACAGCGAGTTTTTATTTATTAATGCGTGGAATGAATGGGCCGAAGGTACTTACTTAGAACCAGATAAAAGGTATGGATTCGCCTATTTAGAAGGAGTTAAACAGGCCATTAACAGAGGTATGAAAGCATACAAAAAAGACGAGTCATACTGACTCGTCTTACAGTTGCTTGGCGACGTCCTACTCTCACAGGGACAAGGTCCCAACTACCATCGGCGCTAGAGAGCT
>NZ_VLTE01000122.1:0-1242 GCF_007558965.1 Bacillus sp. HY001
GTTTTTTTTATTATTACATGTTTAAAGGTGTAGGAATTATTTGATGCGTCTATAAAAGTGTACCTTTACAGATATACATAAACCTTTAGGGAAATACATCTGTAAAAGTTGATTTTAAATTTTACGGATGTCTGTATATCCCATAAACATTTACAGATGTTTTTGTTATAATTATTTATGAGGTGTATGAAATGAAACACAAAACATTTGGATATGTACGAGTTTCCAGTAAAGATCAAAATGAGGAACGACAAATTCGAAATATGAAAGATTTAGGAATAGAAGATCGAGATATTTTTATCGATAAACAATCTAGTAGAAATATGCAACGCGAAAATTATCAAATGTTAAAACGTCTTGCTCGTACAGGTGATACCATTGTATTCGATTCTTTAACTAGACTAGGAAGAAGCATGAATGATGTCCTCGAGGAATTCAGATACTATGAAAAGCATGAGATTAATTTACAATTTATAAAAGAACCATTCATTAATGTAAATTACACAGGTAAGAGTACAAATGATGTTATTCAAAGTGCTATTCAGAAAGCAACGCTTACCATTTTATCTGCTTTTGCAGAAAAAGAACGGCATGATATTAAACAGCGACAAGCGGAGGGTATTGCTCTAGCTAAAAGGCAAGGTAAACGGTTAGGACGTCCTCCAGTAGAAATTACAGCCGAATTTATTGAAGCCTATAAAGAATGGAAGTCTGGTGGTATTACAGCAGTAGGAGTCATGAAGAAATATGGTATCAAACGTTCTTCGTTTTACAAACTTGCTAAGCAGTATGAAGAAACAAAACATAAAAATCTACTGAATGATTAATGATAATTTAGGAGGTTATTATATGAAACATACAGCAAAAGTAAAAATTGGTGATTGCGTTCAATTTTCTTATCGTAAGAATCCTTCCTTGCAATTAACTGGATATGTGGTAAGAGTTTTAACGAATACCATTGTTGTAGAGGTTTCAGATATGATGGAAGAGGAGTTAATTGATGCTAGACAGGTAGTAAAGCATGGGCGTTATCATAAGATAGCCCGTAAACAAGTAAAAAGTAAAGTTTCATGAAAAACGCTCTTAAAGAAATCTAGAAGCAACTTTTCAAATGTCATATACTGTCTTGAATACATTTATGTATTGGCATTTTTGTTCGTATTTTTTATACTAAACGTGAGTTTTCCTTACTGGGGAAGGCTATATACATCCCAACTACAAAAGGGAATGCCATATAGTTCT
>NZ_VLTE01000123.1:0-1564 GCF_007558965.1 Bacillus sp. HY001
TCTTGTTGTTTACGGGCCTCTTCATCAGCTAGACGTTTTTGCTCTTCTTGTTGTTTACGGGCCTCTTCATCAGCTAGACGTTTTTGCTCTTCTTGTTGTTTGCGAGTTTGCTCTTCGGCTTGGCGTTTTTCATCCTCTTGCTTACGAGCTTGTTCCTCGGCTAGACGCTTCTCGTCTTCTTGTTTTTGAGTCTTTTCGTCCGCTTCTTTCTTTTCTAGTTCTTTGTTCTTCTCGTTCTCTTTTTGTTCTGCATTGTTAGAAGCAACTTTTTTACTAGTTGCTGTCGTTCTTTCAGAAGTAGGGTTTGAAATACTTGATAATGCAACAAAAATGACAAATAAAATAGCAGTGATAATAAATTGTTTTTTTGCTACACCCGTCTTTTTAATTACAGATAAGATTGCTAGAACAAGGAAAAAAATAAATAAAATTAAACTTAAAGTAGCAAAAAAATCGATGACTGGGTGTTCAGATTTGGTAGTGCCCATTCCTATTAAGAGAATTGAAATCATAAAAAGAATCACAGTAGGACGACCATATTGCTTTGCTTTTCCATTTTTCTTGAAAAACGAGATGATGCATAGAACTAAAAGAATAAAAGCAATAAAGAATAAAGCTGCACCAATATTACTCAAAATCGCCATTTTTATACCTCCATTTGTAAGATTTTCACTATTGATTATATAGGAACTTATTGGATATTACACGCCTTATATAAATTTAGAAAATTAGTATTTTTAATAGACTTATAAACATTTATTTTATATATAAGGAAAAATGGATATATTTCCTATTACGTTTTTAACGAGATTTCATAAAGTATAGTATATCGATTGAAAGGAGGAGATTTGAATGGAATTTCAATTGTTAGTGAATTGTGTGTTACAAGAAGGTAATGCTTACTTTTTAGTAACGAAAGTAGACGATGTAATTACGTTGAAAGTACCGATTACAGCAGGAGTAGCAGGTTTATTCTTAGCTTTCGGTGTACCAAGATGTTCTTAATTTAAATCGCTACAGTAGAAAGAGGAGGACAAGCCTCTTTCTACTGTTACATAATAATTTTATCCTTTTCGGCAAGAAGACTCCATCTGATTTGTGTTACGGGTGAAACCCAACAATTCAGGTGGAGATGAATTGCCGTCAGTCAATAAGGCTGAACTCTTTGGTTTCGTCCATAACAATTTTCCAAGGAAGAATATTTGTTTCTTTTGTCTTACGATATGTCGGAAATAAGGAGGGAATATATCTTAAGATAACGAAATTGAATAATAATCATCATTCAGTTACTTGAACCAAAAGGAATTACGCTGAAGACCATATTCATATTTTGTTCCGTTTCGTTCCAAGTATTGATTTGTCAAAAGTAATTAATAATTTTAATGAACTCTCTAAGAAAGGTGGTGAAAACAATGGCTAGAAAGAAAGCAGTGAAAGTATTACGTAAACAAAAGAAAAGAGAAACGATGCAACGATTCACGCAGAAACAAAATATCGGACGAGCTTGTCTCACGGCTAAAGAATTCCGCTTACTGCAACGTATGTCACATAGTTCCAAAGCGTT
>NZ_VLTE01000124.1:0-1750 GCF_007558965.1 Bacillus sp. HY001
TCGGAAACAGAGTAAGCGATGTTTAAGGAGTACTTCCCTAATCTTTCAGTGAGGTACTCCTTATTCCACCTTTTCGGGGGGATGGGCAAAAACACCCATCCATGTTTCTGTTTGTCCCATTTTAGCTACAACATGTGGTTCGTCGATAAAAGTAACTTCTTTACCTAATAAGCGTTCATAAGTATCTTTAATATTATTTACTTCAAAATAAATTACTGAACTTGAAAGAGCGAATTCCTCTTTTTCTGGAAGTGTTAACATGAGACGCAATCCGTTGCATTCAAAGAATGCCATACTATTAGTGTTAAACAAAAGTGAGAGACCTAATTTTTCTTTATAAAAATCTAGTGCTCTATTTAAATCTTTTACAGGTACTCCAATTTGTCCAATTTTTTGGATTATATTAGTTTCCATAAAAATTTGCTCCCTTCAAAATATCTTATTATTAAAAGGATAAATTATTTTACCTAATTTTTCTTATCCAATATCACCTTTTTTCGATATTCTTTAGGAGATATGCCAACATGTTGCTTAAACATTTTGCTAAAGGATACAGGATTTTGAAATCCAAGTTTAAAGGTTATATCGGTCATATTATTACTTAATTCTGATAATAGTTGTTTTGCTTTTGTTACTCTAAACTCTGAAATATGCTGATGAGGAGTTTTACCATATATTTGTGTGTATGTTCTTAATAAATGATTTGGAGATAGACAAGAAATTCGTGCAATGTCATTTAATTTAATAGTTTTGTCATAATAAGCTCTTATGTAATCATGGGCTATACATATCCTTCTATATAATTCTTCACGTGTAGAGGTCCTTATTGCACTTAAAGATTCAACTTCCTTGTATGTATTAAAATGTTCATTCAAAATATATTGCATTAACTTATGAAATTGTTCCTCATAACCAACAGAATTAATTTCGAGACTAGGTAAAATATGTTTGAAAGTTTCAAGTTGAAAAGATAAAGTATTATTTTTATGATAGGTTTTATCAAAAAAAACAATAGAACTCGTATCCATAAATGGATCGTTTAGAAGATTATCGTTTGTTTCTTTTAATGAATTAAAGACCTCGGCTTCAAACCCATCTTTAAAGAAAATACAAAAAGATTCCACATCCTTCGTTTCATCAATTGAAATTGTGTATGAACCTTTATTAAGGAGTAGGTATCTACTTTCTTCAACAGCAAACATGCCTTTATTAGTCTTATAATGGGCTTTACCATTTGAAAATGTTTTTATGGACAGTTGGCCAATTCCTTCCCAGTAAAATTGGTCACTTTTTGCATGTAAAACGAAATTGGTAGAATCATTTTTTGACATAATACACTCTCCATAAGTGGCGTCATTATTTTTTTAACTTTATTATACATAATAATGGAATCTAAGTATGAAAATATATATTATCAATCTAAAACAGTACGGTGGATATGCGTATTGTAAGTGTTAAACTTAAACAACTTATTGTAATCTTAACGTATCCTTATTGCAAATGGTGACAGCTTCGCT
Source organism: Bacillus sp. HY001 (assembly GCF_007558965.1). Taxonomy (NCBI): domain Bacteria; kingdom Bacillati; phylum Bacillota; class Bacilli; order Caryophanales; family Bacillaceae; genus Bacillus; species Bacillus sp. HY001. The sequence continues at coordinate 1,518 of NZ_VLTE01000124.1, forward strand.
GGTACTCACCCTAATATTGCCGTCTATAGCAAAAATATTCATTTTAGTTACAACCCTTAGCGTACCTAAATCAAGGATTTGAATTCCAAAAAATGTCTTAACGTGGGTTTTATGTCATTTGGTTGGCGGGACCCCTGAACGAACAAAGTCTGGTCTTCAAGCAGCAAGATCAAGAGGAAAGAAAGGTGGGAGACCTACTAAGAAAGAAGATAAAGTGGAAATGGCTGTTAAGA
>NZ_VLTE01000125.1:0-2437 GCF_007558965.1 Bacillus sp. HY001
AGACCTCACCCAAACAATTAAACATTTCCAGAAAACATCCAATATATAGCTTTTCATCCTAAAATGCATACTTTTCTAGTTTAAGATTAATTAGAAAAGTATATTTCATTACAACTATAAATCCATCAGAAAATTATAAATTACATTCCAATTGTAATCAACGATTGTAAAATACCCAATAACAACGGTTTTAAATTCCCCAAAAATAACAGATAATCGTTTCGAAACAAACATCAAAGATGGAGTGAAGAAACGGTGCTGAAGATTGGGGAGTTTTTTATGATTAGAGAGTTATTTCAGAAAGGGTGGACGAAAACAGCCATTGCAGAAGCAACAGGCTTCGATCGTAAAACGATCAGCAAATATCTAAAAAGCAATCAGTTGCCGGAACGTAAGGCAAGCGAGCAGCAGAAAGAGAGTAAGCTCGAACCCTATAAGTCCTACATCCTTCAACGAGTCAAAGAAGGAACAACCAACTGTGTCGTACTGTTAGAGGAAATTCAAACGATGGGTTACGAGGGGAAGATGACAATTTTAAGAGACTTTGTTCGTCCTCTTCGTCAACAGCCAAAGAAACAGGCAACCTTACGGTTTGAAACACCACCAGGGAAACAAGCCCAAATGGATTGGGCGTACGTGGGAAAATACTTAGTGAATGGCAATCTGCAAGACATTTATGCATTTGTGATGATATTAGGTTATTCCCGAATGAAGTACGTAGAGTTTACAACCAACATGAATCTCGAAACCCTCATGAAGTGTCATATGAATGCTTTTTCTTACTTTAATGGGGTACCAGAACAAATTCTCTATGATAATATGAAAACCGTTGTAATCAAGCATAGTCCTGTAGAGATTCGTTTCAATCGCAAGTTTGAGGATTTCTTAGCCTACTATGGGATTGTGCCAAAAGCCTGTCGTCCTAAACGTCCGCAAACAAAGGGGAAAGTAGAAAGAACCATTAAGTATTTGAAAGATAACTTCTTTCAGCGAAAACACGAACCAACTTTACATGCATTAAATGAAGCCGTACGTACATGGTTGGATCAGATAGCTAACAAGAAAACCAATCAGACTACTAATGAGTCACCATTTCAACGATTTGAGCAGGAACAGAAGTTCCTGCAGATATGGGGAGTGAAGCCTCTGTTTCCCACTTCACATTGGGAAACCAGAGAAGTCAGTCGGGACTGTGTGGTGTCGTACCGCGGAAAAAGGTATTCAGTTCCTTACCGTTACGCTGGACAAATGGTTAAGATTAAAGAAACACTCGATCATCATTTAGAGATTTACGATGAACGTGAATGTATCGCAAAACATCCGGTTCTTACAGGAAAAGCAACTACTCATATCCGAATGGAACACTATGATGGGCTACATACAAAAGAAAAAGGGCAGAAAGCGAAGAACGTTGAAGATTTGGCGACCGACGGTCTTCACTCTCATACCCCATCTCCAAATGTGGAAAAACGCCCTCTCGCTGCTTACGCAGCACTGGAAGAAGGTGAGTCTGTATGATGAACGAACTCTTATTGGAGCGTTTAAAGAAGCTCGGCTGGCATCATACAGCCAACCAACTTGATAGTTTACTAGAAGACGCTTCTAAGGATAATGTATCATATTCTGAGTTTCTTCACACTATCGTTTTGCATGAAACGGAGCAACAAGATTCTGATCAACTAGAAAAGCGAATGAAACGGGCAAAGCTGCCTTACACCAAAACGATTCATGATTTTGACTTTACATTTCAACCAAGTCTGAGCGAGAAAAGGGTCAAGGAAACCTTAACATGTCGCTTTATTGCCAATGGGGAAAATCGCATATTACTGGGTCCTCCGGGTGTAGGAAAAACTCATTTAGCCGTCTCCTTTGCGATTGAAGCGATTACCCAAGGATATACAGCCCTATTTTTGTCGGCCGACGACTTAGTGGCTCAGTGCCGCAAGGCCAATGATAAAGGGACACTCCAGCGACTCGTAAATCGTTGGAGTCGTCCAGACGTGTTAATTGTAGATGAAGTAGGTTATTTTCCTTTTGATGAACTAACCGCCAATGTTTTCTTCCAGGTTGTTTCAAAGCGATACGAACAAGGAGCAATGATTTTAACATCTAATAAATCGTACCTTGAATGGGGAAAAGTTTTTGGTGACGATGTATTGGCAACGGCTATCTTGGATCGCCTCTTACATCATGCGATTACATTTAACATCAAGGGTGACTCCTACCGTTTGCGAGAAAAGAAAAAAGCAGGAATTTATCCTGCCCAAACAACGATTTAGCCGTTCATAATGGGGAATTTCATTTCGTTGAAATTGGGGAAATTTGAATCGTTGTTGACACCAATTAAAATACTGATTAATAAGCAAGAATACTATATTCTTCTCAAATTACCTATACCTATATTTTCACTATTTTATTATGATATCAACATTTATTT
>NZ_VLTE01000012.1:0-48988 GCF_007558965.1 Bacillus sp. HY001
AAACCATCAATTTTTTCTGTTAAGGATGGTTGATATATAGGATCCGGTGTAGGATTTTCCTCACTAGGATAAGAGAATAATATTTTTTTAGTTTGTAAATCAATACGATAACCGTTACATCTAGCAAACTCTTCGCTATATTCACCATACTGCAGCTGCAGCATACCAAAAGATTCTCTATTTCTTTGTGAAAGTTCCGTATACATATCAATATCTTGTTCTACGGTTGTTTCTACAACATTATTTTGCATTTCACTTGTAATCAAAATAATGTTCCCTGTTGCTATCTCGTAATAAATCTTACGCCCGATTTTAAGCACCATATTTCCTCCTATTCATATGCAACCCATTCGTATTCCCCGTTATTTACGCGCCAAGAAGTAGGTAACGTAAATCCACTTTGTCTTATAGTATCGGCTTTACTTTTATATCCCGCTGCCCCACTATCGTAATCAAAATACGATATTCCGATTCTAGTAATACTAGGTAAAAGCCCTATTATCAACTCGTTAGGCTCTCTCTTTGCGATTACCACACTCGGTTGGAAGGCTAAACCGTTTACCGTTATTGTACGCGTATCCATGAGGTGACCATTAAAAAGTTCATGAGTAACAATGGTTTGATTCGCCATAACTTTACCACTAGCAACTCTCTTTCCAGTTGAAATAGCACCTACTTTTGCTACTAGGCTTTGTAAAGACTCTGAATTAACAGCTGCTTGTCCTTTGCTCGTTAAAGAAGTAGCTAATTGATTTTTATTGTTCTGTATATGCGTTTTTAATTGTGCAAAAGAATCGTTACTGGTAGCAGGAGAGCCGATAACAGAAGCGATATCTTTTTTTCCATTATCGGCACTTGTAAAAAGCTCTTTAAGCGCATCTTCTACGTTTTTAGCAACAAATAATGTACTGCTAATTGAAACTTGATCTGCGTCTGTTCCGATAACTACCCATTGTGTTCCATCCCAATATTTTTGTTTAGGCATGTTTTCACCCCTTCTAATTTGTATCTATCCACAATAGATTTTTATTTGTAGGAGCAGTCTTTGCAGCAACAAAAGCAACTCCAGGTGGTCCTACATCACCTTTATCTCCCTTTGGCCCTTGTATTCCTTGAGGTCCTTGCGCTCCAGTGTCGCCTTTTGGCCCTTGAACTCCACGAGAAGGCTTTCCTGTATCTTGTGAGCCTAAGAACCAGTTACCGTTTGCTCCTACAGTAGGAGCGGTTCCTGCGTCACCTTTGTCTCCTTTTGAACCTTGTATCCCTTGAGCACCAGCATTACCCGTATCTCCTTTAGGACCTTGTATCCCTTGAGCACCAGTATTGCCTGTGTCGCCTTTAGGGCCCTGTATTCCACGAGAAGGCTTTCCAGTATCCTGAGATCCTAAAAACCAGTTACCGTTCGCTCCTACAGTCGGAGTGGATCCTGCATCACCCGTGTTCCCTTTAGGTCCTTGAATCCCTTGAGCACCAGTATTACCTGTGTCGCCTTTAGGGCCTTGAATCCCTTGAGCACCAGTATTACCAGTATCGCCTTTAAGACCTTGTATCCCCTGAGCGCCCGTGTCGCCCTTATCACCTTTAGGACCTTGGATTCCTTGTGCACCCGTGTCGCCCTTATCACCTTTAGGACCTTGGATTCCTTGGGCACCAGTATCGCCTTTAGGACCCTGTATTCCACGAGAAGGCTTTCCTGTGTCTTGAGTACCTAAGAACCAGTTACCATTCGCTCCTACAGTAGGAGCGGTTCCTGCGTCACCTGTGTTACCTTTTGGGCCAACCGCTCCAGTATCGCCTTTGTCTCCTTTAGGACCTTGTAAATCCACAACTGCTTGCATGGCTTCTATTAAAACGGAATCTCCTGCAGTAAGTCCATTTTTTAGCGTAATGGTTTTATTATTTGTTTCTGCAAAAGAATCATTAGGTTGCTTCGTTCCTCCGATAAATAAAGCAAGAGCGTTTACTCCCATCGGATATACATATCCATCATTCCAGGAGAATATCTTCTGTCCTTCTGTTGCTATAAACTTACGTTGGAATACTACATAAGATTGACTACTTCCCGCAGGACCTTGGGGACCAATACTACCAGTATCGCCTTTAGGACCTTGTATTCCTTGAGAACCAACTGCTCCAGTATCGCCTTTAGGACCCTGTGTTCCTTGAGGACCAACTAAACCCTGATCTCCTTTAGGACCTTGTATTCCTTGGGGACCAACTGCACCCTGATCTCCTTTAGGACCTTGGGCACCACGTGGACCAATATCACCTTTAGGGCCTTGCAGGTCAACCACCGCTTGCATGGCTTCTATTAAAACGGAATCTCCTGCCGATACAGGATTTTTTAATGTGATTGTATGATTATTAGTTTCAACAAACGAATTATTCGGCTGCTTCGTTCCACCCACAAACAAAGAAACAGCATTCACTCCTAAGGGATAAATATACCCATCATCCCAAGTAAACACTGTTTGTTTATCAGCTGCTGTAAATTGTTGTTGAAATACTACATAAGATTGGCCGTCACCAGCAGGACCTTGAGGACCCGTATTACCCTTCAGACCTTGAGGACCAACTGCCCCAGTTTCACCCCTGTCACCTTTTGGTCCTTGAATTCCCTGAGGGCCAGGGATCCCAATCTCACCTTTAGGACCAACTGCTCCAGTTTCACCCTTATCACCTTTTGGTCCTGGGATTCCCTGAGTACCAGGGATCCCAATCTCACCTTTAGGACCAATTGCCCCAGTTTCACCCTTGTCACCTTTTGGTCCTGGGATTCCCTGAGTACCAGGAATCCCAACCTCACCTTTAGGACCAACTGCTCCAGTATCGCCCTTGTCACCTTTAGGGCCTTGAATTCCCTGAGGACCAGTAGCACCTGTAGCCCCTTGAGGACCAGTTTCACCTTTTGCTGATTCAGCAGCAGGAGTATTGGTTTCTTGTTTAACAATTTCAGTTAAAGTAGGAGCTGATTTTCCGAAAGTAACCTTCAGAGATTTTGTGTTTTTCTCCCAAACTTCCTGTACTTCTGCAGCTCTTAAATCAAGTGATTTTCCTATTTCATCATCCTTAACTGTGACAATATCTCCTTCAAACCAGTGCTTTCCATACACAAAACTAGAATATGGATCAATATCAACTTCAAAGCTTTCAATCTTAGAAAAATCTGTATCTAGCTTTTGTTTTCCTCGTTGTGGCAGATCCGTTTCGTCTTCAATATCGCGCGCATCAATGAATACTTCTCGCCGATCAAATCCCGACAATTCAGATTCTCCTACAGTAATAAGACTCCGATCTACCCCTTCTCCTTGACCTGCGACATACCCTACATTTTTATAATTGGTTTCACTATCGATATATTTAATATTAGTTATATTGTCAAAATCGACACTGAATATAACGTAAGGGATCAATTTTTGTGAAATAGATCTATCTTGGCCTTCTAAAATATCAAATACAAAACGCTTATTATCATAATCTAATTGAATATCCCAACTTAATCCCGATGCAGCACTAATTTTAGACAACTCTTCTGCTAAATTTTTAAACCTGCTCTGGTAAACCATTTTAGAACCACGTTTTTTATCAGGCGCTATAACTAATCCAGGTATCTTTCGTTTCGGATCCACAGGACTAACCGCTTGTAAATTCACGTATTCCTTCATAATCGTCTCGGCATTAGCATTTATTCTATGGTTTGCTAGTCCTTCTGGTGGTAGAGTAATTCTACGGCTAACAAACCATTTCAAAGTATCCCCTTTAATGATTAAAAACTTTTCTCCCTTATCCTCGTCTTGTTCGATATGAGAGATAATACCAGCTTTCTTAGGATCTTCTTCTAGAAAAATCAGTACATCTTTTTTTAATTTCTCGACATTAGCAATAGATTTACTGACTTTAATTTGGAATGTGCTGCAGTTATGCCAATCGTTATTTACCATTAAACTTCTATTTACATCTACTTTTCCTAAAAAATTAAAATCCATATCAATAAGATTGATTGTACTCATACTTTCACCTTCTTATTACTTTCCTGTATCAATCCATAAATCATTTTTCTTAGGATTACTTGGTGTTGTACTAGCAATACTAATATTCATTCCTCCCGTAACATAAGCATTTTGCTGTGCAGCAGCAAACCAATCACGTACTTGGGCCATGAATGTATCAAACTCTTTTTTAAACATATCAGTTGGAATGGTAATAAGTGACGATACTAAACCACAGACACTCTCATCCAACCTTTCATCGGTAATTTTATTTACTTTTGTTGAAGCAGCATTAATTAATACCTGCGCTAAACTCAATTCATAAACAATATTGTTTCTGGTAAGAGCAGGAGGAACAGGTGTAGTAGCTGGTGTTCCTTGTTTAACCATAACTTTTATATATCGACTACTTTCAGCTCTATCTAATCTAACTACAATACGATCGATGCGAGGATTTGTAGAATGAGCAGCAGCATGAGTTAAAATAATATTATCCGTATTCCGATACATATAACCTTCCACATAAGCTGCTCCTGCTTCCACCTTAGTTTTCAATTCATTCGGTTGTTCTAATACTAATAAAGATGGCTTATTATTTTTATGATAAATACCACTTGTTAAAAATTGCTTAAAGTATGTTGCGTATTGTTCAGCATTATATTCTCTATCAAGTTTCCCGTTACTACCTATTAGGGAATCAAAAAAACTAGATTCTTCTGCCATACCTACACCCCCAAGAATCTTTCCTTAAATTTTATAGTTACAGGAGCACGTTCATACTCTGCTCCTGTACTATAAGACAATCGGTTATTACCATCTTCCAATTGAAAATACTTCGAAAAGGGATGCACATAATCATTGGCATCCCTTTCATTCCCGTTTGCATCTATTTTTGTAACTCTTTTATTCCTGTATGCCGTACTAATAACAAGTTTTTCGCCTTCTTTTAAGGACTGATTAACCTCAATGAACTGCGATAATGTTTCATTTACAATTCGTATAGGAGCAGTAGCAGGACCGTTAAATGTTATGAGTGGCGGTGTACTCACATCGCCATTGTTGGTAACTACTTTTGAACGAGAAGGAGATTTAAAAGCAAATGCATTTGGTAATCTGAGTGGGAATGACATCCCACCTTCATACACTGCTAATTCTTCCACTCGATCCTCTGCGCTTAACCATAATGCACCTGGACATATCAAATCAATGATGCACTTTTGATGAGTTTCCCTTCTGTTATCCTTACCAGAAGGGAAGTTTGGTACATGCTCTGATATAGCAGGTATTTCTCTTACTCCTAGTGGATACTCATATCGTAATATCCCTGGTTTAAGAGGAGTAAATACCCGTGCAACCCGCTGCCTATACTCATATAATTCTTCTATATTATTAGTTTTTATTTCTGCATTAATTGTTATCGATCTCGGCTCCAAATAAGCATCCTCAAAGGTTCTACCATGTTGTTTAAAAGATTGCGTTAGGATCATTTCCGCTGCTACTTCTCCAGCTCCCACCCAGGAGGTTAAATAGAAGGGACGGTAATGGCCGATTTCAATCGATTCTCCTCTGAAATTAATAAAGGTAAGCTTCTGCAACGTTACCGCCTCCATTCCATCGCTAAATCACGAGAAGCTTGTTTTGTTTTCCGTGCAATTTCTGATTCTGATAAAGTTGTGGGACTGTGGATAGTAATATATTGATTAATATCTCCACTTCCATTACCAGTTGTATTTTGTGTAACTGTCGCCATTCGCTCTGCTAGTCTATTAAATACTGCATCAGCAAACGGATCCATACGACGTCCAACTAGAGGAACCGCTGCCTCTGGACCTGCTTCACCAATTCCTATAACGCTTGCTGAATTGAAGAAACCACCATTCTTATGCCAAGTAACACCAAAACTAGGTAACACACCATTTAGCAGATCCCCTTTGCTATAACTAAAGCTTGGCATTGGTATCTTAGGCTTCGGAATTTCAATTTTGAAATCAAATGCTTTTTTAATGTTCGATACAATTTCCTTTACTTTGTCATACGCGCTAACTATCGGATCAATAATCGCCTTTTTTACGGAATTAAAAATTCCACTGACAATCCCAGAAAGACTGCTCCAATTATCCGAAATATACGATTTTACAGCATTTACTTTTTCGGACACATAACTATATATGGAATTCCAAACATTTGAAATGGTAGAAACTATAGAATTCCAAATATTGGAAGTGGCGGAACTTGTAGCATTCCACTTTTCGACAATGTAGTTATACGCGGCTGATATCTTGCTAGAGATATAGCTGTATATTTGACTTAGAAAATTTGAAATGGCAGAAACTATCGAATTCCAAATACTAGATGTTATCGACAGTGCCGCATTCCACTTTTCGGAAATAAAGTTATATGCAGCTGATAGTTTTTGGGAAACATAGTTATACATTTGACTTAAAAAATTTGAAATGGCAGAAACTATCGAATTCCAAATACTAGACGTTATCGACAGTGCTGCATTCCACTTTTCGGAAATAAAGTTATATGCAGCTGATAGTTTTTGGGAAACATAGTTATACATTTGATTCAGCCAATTTGAGATGGTAGAAACTATCGAATTCCAAATACTAGACGTTATCGATAGTGCTGCATTCCACTTTTCGGAAATAAAGTTATATGCAGCTGATAGTTTTTGGGAAACATAGTTATACATTTGGCTTAGCCAATTTGAAATGGTAGAAACTATGGAATTCCAAATACTAGACGTTATCGATAGCGCTGCATTCCACTTTTCAGAAATAAAGTTATATGCAGCTGATAGTTTTTGGGAAACATAGTTATATATTTGGCTTAGGAAATTTGAGATGGTAGAAACTATGGAATTCCAAATATTGGAAGTTGTAGAACTAATCGACTCCCACCCTGCCGCTATATATGAAACCACTAAACTTAAGAAACTAGTAACCGCAGAATAGATAGACTGCCAAATTGATTGTATAGTTGAGTATATAGCATTAAAAACAAACTCAGTCGCAGTTTTCAATCCTTCCCACGCCATGGTAGCAGCCGCGACCACTAAACCAATTGCCGGAGCAAAGAAATTTAGGATATTTGCAGCCCATTCACCTAAGAAATTCAGGACAGAATTTAAAGTGCTCATGGTAATTTCAACGCATTGATTCCATAAATCGCTAAAGAATGTACCTATCCCACCTAATACCGACATAGTAATTTCAACACATTGTGTCCACAGATCACTGAAGAATGTCCCTATGCTTCCTAGTACAGACATCGTAGTCTCAACGCATTGTGTCCATAATTCACTAAAGAAAGTACCTATACTTCCTAATATGGACATTGTCGATTCTACAAGTGAATTCCACTGATCTACCACATAGTCAATCACCATCTGGATATATGGCGAAATCCAATCTACCAAAGCACCCCAAATCGAGGCTAGTATTTCTAGTCCAATTTGGAAAATTCCCTTCCATATCTCGAATGCTGTCGAAAATACAGAACTGATAACTGTAACTACACCATCAAATATAGATTTAAGACCCTGCTTCCAGCTCTCTACATCTCCTGAAAGCCACCCAAAAAACACCTGTATAATTCCGCTTACGATTTCTACAATTCCGGTGACAATTCCAGTTAGACCTTCTAACATAGCAGAACCAATATCTTGAAGAATCGGCAGGATACTGCTACTAAAGAAACTCCACAAACTATTTAAGGTGGATTTGATTCCCTCTACGATTCCGCTTATTTTTTGTATCGTATCATCTGACATACCCAGCTGCTTCAGTAGATCGACACCACTTGTTTGATTACCAGTGAAGAAATCAAATAAAGCTTTTACAAACGTATAAGCTTGGGTAAATCCTTGTATTACGCCATCTATAAAGCTACGAATAACAGATTTAACTTGTGTAACACTTGCTATAATTTTTTGTATACTCTCAGGAGAGAATCCTAGCTTTTCTAAGATATTTACTCCTGCTCCAATATCACCTTTGAAAATTGAAGCTATCGCACTACCGAACTCGCGAACTTTTTCCACTACGAAAACAAACGCTTGTACAACTGCAGTTAGTATTGTAATAACATTTGAGAAATGTTTGGAAAATGCTGCGCCTAATAGGTTAATTGCCCCTACTAAAATATCTCTAATAATATTTACTAGAAAATTAAATATATCTGCGATGGTTTGCCATACTGAAGCAGCACTACCACCACTACTTAATGCAGAAAAGGCCTCAAATACAACACCAATAAAGGTACGTACTTGTGATACTACAGGTTCTATTGCTTTAAAGATTGCTACAAAAATATCAACCACTGCTGAGAAAGTATTAGATATTACACTACCTGCAGCAGAAAGGATTGGCATGAGCATTCCAGATAATAAATCTATAACTTTAGCAATGCCATCCCCCATCGACGTCCAAAAACTCTGTGTACTGCTTCCGCCGCCACCTACCAAGAGATTAATAACTTTCATGAAGGCGTCAAACAAACGCTGTGCATCCGCAGCTATTGAAGATATCATTGATCCGAATATGGATTGTATACTTTCCCATGCGTTAACAATGGAATTCCTGAATTTTTCCGAGTGCTCCCACATTTTCATTATGGACCCACCCACTACAACGATGGCCCCTGCTACTACTGAAGCCATACCCGCAACCCGTAGGAAACCTAACGCGACAGGTTTTATAGTCGTCCACAGTAATGTGAATGCAGCAGCCATTCCTTCCGCTCTACCTATACCAATTGCCATCGGTGCTAAAAATGCTACCATAGCGGTAAATAGGAAGGTGAACATTCCAACGGCTGCTGTTATACTTGGATTCATTTCATTCATTTTGACGATGAATTCGCCAACTTTAATTGCTGCGTTTACAATAACAGCAGCGACTTCACCCCAAATTTCCACGAATGGAGATAGTGCATCTGCCCAAGTTCCTTTAAATTGCTCCCATGCGATTCCGAGAGGACGCAGACTATCAACTAGCTCCTTCACCTGTTGATCTGTAGCTTCTTTTAATCCAGATAACTCATCGGTGGCTTGTTCTTTAGCTAAACGAGATTTTTCACGCCAGACATCTACATAATGATTTAATCCTTCGTCTGTCATTTGTGTTAGGGCATCTACTTCATTAGCGGCCTTTGGTCCCATTTGTTGTAGTTCCTCAATCAACCCTTCATCGACACCACGAGCAGATAATTCTTTTAAATTACCCATCCAGTTTCTTAACACTTCTGTTTGAGTTTCTAAATTCTTCGTTAACTTAGCAGGGCTTACTGCTTGTACTTGGACTTCTTCAAATATATTGGCGAAATTTTTTATTTCGTTTGTACGCTTGTCTAACTCTTCTGCATATACAGCAGTTACAGCTGCTACTTCACTTCTAATTTGTTCAGGATCCGGCCCAATTGCAGCGTTGGCCATTACTGCCGTGAATCCAGCCAGTGCAATACCAGCAGCCATAGCAAGTGACTGCATGCGCATAATCCCTGTATTGATTAAAGTTATCCTATCTTGCAAGTCCTTCATACTGGCACCGCTGCCTAGTTGTCTTAATGCAATTTGAGCGGCAGTTCCTCGTTTGGCCATTTGTTCCAAACTGTTACCCACTTGTAGGAATGCTCTATCTAAATTTTGTATCTGGCTTGTATTGCCAAGCGCATCCATCATTTTTTGGCTCGCTGTTTTCATGGCATTCATTCTATTTATAGAATTCATAAATGCATTTCTCTGGGTTTCGGCCATGATAACAGTTTGATTTGCTGCATCCTGCGTATGTATCCCTAATTGTTGCAACATAGCGTTGTACTCTTTGCCACCTAAAGCAGCTGCTTCCATCGCCTTTTTAACCTGCTTCAATTGTTGTTCTAACGCTTTGTTTGCTGCATCATAAGATGAGTGATCTCCTGCATCACGTAATTCACGGAGTTTATCCCTAGTTTGCGCGATTTCTTGTCGATACTTAGCTAATTGAGCTTCTGCCTGTTCCGTACTTATACGCATGGTTCCGTCTTTATTAAGACCTAATACAGCCAGCTGCGTTTCGTGTAATGATGAATTTAAATCTTGAATATATCTAGCGGCTTGTTTAGCACCTACTCCAGCACTCATCATTTTTTCTATGCTAACTCTATTTCTTACAGCAGCTTCTGCCATTTCATCTAGCGTTCTAACCTGTTTTGAAAGCGCCTTTAAATCTCTGCTCATTTGATCGAATTCGCTATGGAAGCCTTTTAAATGTTCCGGCATATTAGCTAACGCTGTTTGTAACTTTTGAGCAGCAGCAGCGGCTCTTGCGGCAGCAGCTCCGGCAGCGGCAGCGGCGGTTGCAGTTGCCCCAGCAGCGGCAGCAGCAGCAGTTGCAGAAGCGGCAGCAGCAGCGGCGGCTGCACTCGCTGCTCCAGCACCAACATTAGCAGCTGTTGAAGAAGAATTTGAGTTACCACTAGAAATCCGCGACATACGATTTTCAGCACGATCTAAATAGTCGTAAAAATCATTAAACGCAGATTCTGCTTCACTTAAATCACTTCTTACAACTCTAGCAATACCGCCACCAATATCGATATTCCGTATTCGTGACTCTAGAGCTCGGATTTTCGCTTCTACACGGCTTGTATCGATGTCTAATACTTTTGTATTCAGTTGTGGATTAAACCCTGCAATCTTTCTTTCTAGTTGTTTCAATTTCTCTTCAATACTTGTCGTGTTAATTTCAATTGAATTGATTTTGATTGTTGGATTAAACCCTACAATTAATCTTTCTAATTGTCGTAGTTTTTTCTCTACGCTTGTTGTATTAATTTCAATCGAATCGATACTAATCGTCGGGTTAAAATCTTGTATTTGCCGTTCTAAATTACGTAATCCACGTTCAACCGTACTTGTATCGATTTCTACATCCGAAATATTCAGTACAGGGCTAAAACTATTAATACGTCGTTCTAACGTATCAAACGATTTACTCACTTTTTTCAAAGACTTTTCTACACTGTCTGTAAAACTACTCATAATATCAGCTTGTTTTATACTTTTTTCAATTTTTACAGTTGCAGTTTCTACATATTCGAAAAATGAGTCAAACGATCGCCGTGCTTTACTGGAATCTGCTTCGATTTCAATTGAGGTTCTCCCCACATTGCTCATAGTATATTTCCTCCTTTCTGACAAAATAAAAAGGCTGGAACATTAAGCTTCATCAGCTTTTTGTCCCAACCACCATGACGTTTTATCATATTGTTCTTGATTGTTATGAGTATTTTCACTGTCCTCTTGCTTATTCTGCTGCGCTATTGCAGCATCGAGAGTAGGAGGCAGGATATTCGTAAAGTCCTTACCTTCATTCAGCATAGAATCCATAAGTAACATGAAGCTTTTAAATTGGCCATAAACACTCTCAACATGCTTCTCATACTTTTCTGTTACGGCTTGCTTATATTTCCGCTTAACCCAAGCAGGAGTATGATCTAATACATACTCCTCTGTATATCCATAGTAAGAAGAAACGAATCCTATTTCTTTTACCAGTTGTTCACAGAATTCTGTCCAGCTGATACTACTATTGGGTTCGTTACTGGTACCGTTGGAGTCAATTGGGCTTCCTTGATTAGTTGATCCATTCCCTCTATGTTGCTCTCTTTCTTCGGAAACCATCTGTCCAGAAGATCCCCGAAATTCGGTAACTCTTTCTTGAACATCACTTTCGTCAGATGCTGAATTTGAGAATAAGTCTTTCCCACGTTCGTTTTCTCCGCATACTGGATAAATACATCTAACGTTTCATTTAAATCCAATTTCAATGCTTCTTCTTCACTTATGCCTAGCAGGATAGATTGGATTTTAACCAATTGACCATCTTCTAAAGAATCAATAACTAGCGCCAATTTGCTGAATGTATCCATATCCGGTTGAAGCATGATAGTCCTAGAATGATTCCACAATTTCAAACCATCTACACCGATAAATTTAACAATAGAAATAATCTTCTTCATTCCAATTTTAGGTAGTAATAGCTTATTACCGTTCGAAAGTATAACTTCCCCAATATGATCTTCAATATCTACTGCATTTAAAATGTGATTCATGTGTTAGTTCCTCCTGCATATTCTAAAATTTTTTTCCAGCTATTTACGGGCAGTAACTTACCCACCTCAAAATAAATAAATTAGGTGGGTATTGAGCTACCCTTAAAATTCCGATCGTTTAAAGCTGCAATTTATTATAAAGATTCTTCAATTTCGTAATACACGTTTGAATCCATTGGCATGTTATCCTGCGCAAACGCCTTTACAGCGAATGGTAATGTGCGCTTCTCTTTACTCCATTTTTGCTCTTTTGATTCACCTGAAACTTTTGTTTTAGGGATAACCAACATTGCAAGAGTTCCATCTTTCTTTTTGCTAATTAAAACTATAGAAATTAATGGAGCAGTTGAAACCGTACCGTATCCAATACGTTTGGATCCTAACTCCTTAAGAGGCATTACATCTGTACTAGTTTCATATGCTGCCCCTAAAGTACCGTCAAGAACAAGTGTATTACCTGTAATTTGAGCGATTTTTTGTGTTTCATTACCTACTTTCAAATAACTGCCCGCTTTAAAATCTGTACCAGGAGTAGTTGCTAATGCAATCAGAGAAGCACCTGCTGCAAGAGCATTAGCACTTTTAACAGCCGTTCCATATTTAGGAGCCGTTTCAATGATCTTGCTACCAATTGAAGTTAATTGGCGATTTTCAATTGTATTTTCAGCTAATAAAGTAGCAAGCGTATGCTCCCATTTCGTAATGGATGTTTCAACTTCTCCTTGAACCTGATCCACTTCGGTTCCTTCTTCCTCGTATGAACGTGATACCGTAATACCTTCCTGAGTTGCGCCTAAGTCTTTCCAAGGTGCAATTAATTCATAAGTTTCTAAACTCATTACATCTGAAATTTTTTCAGGTAATTTCACTCCATATGGTGCAGTAATAAGACGACCTGCGCCGCCTACAATATTATTCGCATTAACTTTAAATAACTCTGGTGCCATTATTCCGTTACCTCCTTAAATGTAAACGCCTGTGATTGAAGCAATTGTTCTGCTTCTGCTTCATTAATTTCATTACCAACTTCTAATTTTTGCCCTGGATAAATCGTGAGATCATCACGAAAGACATAACAAAAGGAGCCGCTATTTTCAGCTGCTCCTTCACATTCAATAATACGTTTAGGCTTTTTAACCATATAATCACCTCATTTAAGCTTCTAAGTGTTCTAGAGACATATAACACCAAGACTCCTCTTTATTTGATTCCTGGTCAAAATAGGACACTGGATTCGAGTCTCTACGACACCATAACACTTGTAAGTTTTTCATTTCTGCTGTTTTTTTCTCTAATATATTGATAGCATCTGTAATTACTTTCATAGCTTCAATATCATTCTTTTCAGATCTAGAAATCAGCTGCAATCTTGAATATCCATTACCTCCAGCAGTTCGAACAACAACAGCCGGATACTCAGCATCACGAGGAAACTTATTACCATAGCACGGCACTCGATACGACTGAAGCAGCTGAAGAATAGAGGGAATTGGGTTCTTATACTCACTCATAAAAATCACCTATTTCGAAAATACTTTATTTACTTCGGCTATCCCTGCTGCATGCATTTCTGCTTCTGCATTATCTAATCCCCTGGCCAATATGTTATATCGTCCTTCGTTGTATATGCTATATGGAACTGCTGTGCCTGATTCTAATATTGTTTTATCCTGCGTTTCAGTAAGGTCGTGAATAATATCATCATCGCTTGGAAGGATACGACCTTTTCCGCTTTTATTCGTTTCAGGAAAATCAGTTCTATAACCGATAGAGTTAATGTAGCGCGATGTATCAACATGATCTTCATCCCGAACAAGGCGCTTTGCTTCATCGGCAAATGGATACATAGCTGCTTCAACTGCATTAACACGTGCTTCTTTCAACATGCTATTCACCTTGTTCCTATCAAGAAATATCTTAGCCATCTGCGCTCACCTTCTTTAATTCAAGTTCGAAATGATTTAGCTTTTTTCGACTATACTGCGGATTCAATTTCTCAACATTAAATGTACCTGACAGAATAGGAATATCGTCTTTTGTTCGTATATTGGTTACTTGTAATGAAGCAGCAATATCCTTACAAGGAAGAACGAAAAGTACGTTTTCCTCAACCACATCTACATTTTTATCATTATTAACAACGCGCCTACGGATCGTATCAAAACGACAGGGAATATCGTGTATAGTTACATCTTCGTATATATTGCGGTTGTATTCGTCTTTCCCTACTACCACACCACGTTTTATAAAGGAGCAGCGGTGAATGAGTAACCGCTTGAAAGCCCTGCTACTCATCCCTATATACTCCTCAAACGTAGTTTTGCTGTACCCTTACGCTTCTTGTCTTTGATCCATGTACTTAATAATGATGATACATCCGGTTTCACATAACCATTGGATTGTTCTGAATAATTCCCCATTCTTTGAGATTTCACGTCTTCTACAGACGATTCATCAGAATTTACCAGAGCATGGTATTGCGCTAACTTAAAACATGCAATTTCAACTTCCTCAGGAATTGTTGAATATTTACTCTTATCCTGGAAATCCACTAAAGTTAATGTGAAAATATCATTTTGAGCTTCTACAATATCCATTCGGAGCAGCTTAGGATCTCGCTGCTTTACTTCATCAAATATTGTGTAATCAATAAGTTCCTCTGGTGTAATAATGGCCATATTATTCCTCCTGCTCCTGCAGTTGAAGAATTAAAGCAATACGCTCGTTTTCATTCTTTGTTTCTTGGATAAGGTCACCCTTAGTTAAAGAACGAATAATATCCTCTTGCTCACCTTTAGGAAGCTTCTTCAGAGCGGACTCTGTATGTTTTTCACCATCAGAAAGGGAAGGTGCTTTTTCTTGCTCACCTTCCCTAACTTCAAACATTTTATTACCTTTTAAATAATCATAGGTATCTTTACCGATGGCTTGTTCTACACCATCAATAAAATTATGGCCATCAACCGCATATGATTTACCGCCTACCAATTTAGCAAAATACAAGATTAATCACCTCACTCTTTTACGTTGATGATTTTTGCAACTGCATCTTCTTCTTCAAATTTAGCATCAATTTTAGCAGTTAATACAATAATGAACTTACGCTCACGAATATCTTTATCTACCTCAATGCTAATTTGACGACTCATACCAGTTAAAATATTTTTAGGATGAGTTAAAATGATGTCAGATACCGTTTTCTCAGCTTCATTATACGGTTGCAGCATAGCAATACCCTGTACAGGAACACCATAAGCAGAAGGTAATCCTCCATTAATTGCTGCATCACCTAATGCTGTTTGACGGTTTGACATAGCATCTAAGTATTCAACCTCAATACCTTGCGATGTATAGAATCTCCAGTCTTTTTTGTTACGTAAATATTTTGCTGGCACTGCTTTATACCCTGCTTTAAACACTTCTTTAGCAAACGCTGCTCCTTTATGATCGTAGATGTGAGAGACAGCCTGTTTACGAATACCGTTTATTAATGCTAAATATGGATCAGCTGAAGAAGTATCTCCATTTACAATCAGTTCTTCCCAATCAAGAGCAGCACGTTCTGCAATCATTTGCATAAGCGTATCCTTCAATTTACCTTTTTCAATGTTGTTTTCAAGCGTGTCATAAGTAATATTAACTTCTGCAATTACTTCTTTCGCTTCTAATTTCACAGTACTAGTTTGAGGTACAGCACGATCTTTATCTTCTAGCGCTTTCCCCTCAGTACCCGGTCTTAGAATTCTCGAACCAAATCCTAGCTTTTCAACCTTACGAGAATCTGATTCCATAGGAACGAAACGAGACTCTTTAATGATAGTTGGCGCAGCTTGTACCATTTTCAAAAAGGCGTTCGATTGTTCTGTGTTTAATTTTCCACCTGTCGCTAAATCCGATAGCGTCATAGCAGCTTTTTCAATGATTGTATTGTTATTTAACATATTGCAAATTCCTCCTTATAAGTTCCGATTAAAGTACGCCGTCCCAAACAGATTGAGATTTTTGAATTTCTTCCTCGTGTTTTTCCTCTTGCTTAGAAATCCCTCGTGCAGATTCAAGATCACCAAGACGTTTTTTAATTGGCTCTACAGCTTTTGTAACTGCTGCAGTAACTGATTTTAAGATTTCATTATCTCCCTCTTCTGGTGCAGGTGTTTCTTCTTGTTTTGCTTTTTCTAATTCTTTTAATCGTTCATCAAGTGGCGCAATAGCATCTGTTACAGCTTTTGTAATATCCTCTAATTTCAATTCGTCTTCCTCCTTATCGCTTACGCGTTCAATAATATTTTGCAACGCTGCTTGAGCAGTATCGATATCAGCCATCGTAGCAGCACTGATCTTTTTACCAGCTTTCTCAATTTCTTCTGTAAGAGTAATTGCAGGTCTTGCTTCTAGTGCTTTTGCAATGGCCACGTCACCGCCATCTCGTATTTCTTGAATAATTTCTGTGAAATCTTGAATAGCTTCCAGTAAGCGATCAAAATCAACTGCTTCATTGGTATAGTTGTCCCATCTGGAACCCCAATAAGCGTTCTCCATACTGTCCCATGCAGCCCATACATTACGCAATTGCTGATTTCTAGCGTAATTATCTCTTACTTCACCTTTAGCAATAGAAGCAGTGTTTTCTGTATTAAAAAAAGTCTTCATATGATTCATGAAAGACTTAATAACACCAACTTCTGTTTTAGATACTTCTTCCGTTTCTTCTGTTTCAGCAGTTCCGGCCATACTATAACCTGTAATTTCACCTTTTTGAATTTTCTCCCACACTTCGTCAGTGGCTTTAGTAGCAATAACCCACGATCCTTTTTGGATTGTTGTACCATTGATTTCAAAATCAGCAGGAGCAATATAACTTTCTACTATTTCGCCTGCCCCTGCCGTGAAATCATGCTGCGTATCGATGTTTTGAGATTCTTTCATAAATTCATGAGCAGCTTTCTCAATTTCTGCTGCAGTCATATAATCATTATGGGCATCAGCAACACCCGGCTCATATACAACACCATAAACTAATTTCTGCTCATCTTCTGTTTTCGTTAGAATGGTTACTTGCTTTTGGAATGTAGGGTTGTTATCTGCTGATTTCATTAAAAAGAACTGTTTTTTATTAGCAGCCTTATCTACATAAGAAATGTGTGTTATTTTCGCATTTTTAAGCTCTCTTACCGTCATTTTCTCACCTCCTCTCAATGTCTATTTAATAATCGGTTGGTTATTCCTAATGCACCTGTAACTAAATAAATCCCCACGCCTGTTAGAAATTTTTTTTGATAATTGGTCATGATTTTAATCTCCTCTCAGCAAGATACTCCTGCCGCAGCGCTTCTTTATCTTCTTGGCTTAATCGTAATGTTTCCCCATCAACAACAGGAAACACAACACAATTGCAATTTATCTTCTCACCTGCAGATAGTTTAGGTTCTCTTGGATACATACAGGTTTCATCAGAATCAATAATCTCAAATTCTTCATCCACGGCAATTTCAATACCATCCATTTGCACATGGTTCGCTCTTGGATCTCCTTCTTGCCGATTTGTATGTACCCACAACTTCCCAGTAACAGCAGGACTTTGGCCGTAACTTTCTTGTTGAGCAATACTTAATGCAATTAGTACTTCATTCTTTGCTATAGTAGTAGCCCTGCTTCTGCTGAATGCCCATAAATCCTGTATAGCAGTGGATAGAGCAGTAAGTGTTAAACTACCTGTTATAGCAGCAGTAACCGCCCCTAATATCCCATTTCTAGTAACCAGAAAGAGTAATGCAGCTAATTGTACTCCCCAGGCATTTACATCAGCTTCAGTTTGTTCCGATAGTTCTTCAAATAGAATGTCAGGATCAATAGCTTCCATAATAATTCCACATAAGGCGATAATAATTGAAATCAAAACTTCATTAGACAAATCAGCCATATCACTTTCAAACGTATCGTTTACAAATAGATCGTCTTCAAAAAGTATAAGGATATCCTCTGAAACAATATCCTCTCCTGCTCCATATTCACTTATAGCTTTATTGTAATATTTCAGTTGCTTCCGCAGCAGTTTAGCTAATTTCTTTTCGTATTCTTCAATGAAATCCTGTAGATTATCTGCACCTGGCATATCCTCTGGTAAATCATCTGCAATATCATTATTATCAGTTGCCGATTTTATAATTAGATTCAGCGATTGTAAGGCACGCTCTAACGATTCCACTTATCTCTCACATCCTCCAACGTATCACGTAAATCCTTTAATAAAGTCACTACATCACCATCTAATGACTTTACAATTGGATTCACGGGTAATTCAGGATTAACAGGGTTATTCATCGGGATTGCACCTTTATTAGCCCCTACAATCAATTGCAACGGCTTTTCATCTGCCCCTTCATACGTAAGAGGTTCTAATTCTTTCCCTAAAATCTCACCCACTAGATCCCGTGGATCATTAGGCGTAAGTGAACCATTAGTGATAAATGGTGCAAGAGCTTTCGCTTTTTCAAGTGGATCACTAGACGTTGGTCCTTTCAAGGATATAGATACATAATGTATATCTAGTGCCTGGCAGAACAATGTTGTTAACTTACCTGCTACTACATTTCTTTGAGGTACAAATACTTGTTCCTCTGTCACTTGCTTTGCAGTTTGAGCAGTTGACTTATTATAATCCTGGGATTCTCCAGTATAAAGCGGTGGTAATCGGAAGGACGAACGTAACTTATCGCGCGTTTTTGTATCATATTCCAAGAATAAAGCATCTTGCTGCAACATCTCTGCTAATGACTTTATTTGCACTTTTACAGGAGTTATGTCTTCTTCACCGCGCATTTTCTCCTGGTCAATTCCCTCTGCTTCAAGTAGAAGGAATTTATGAGAGTTCTCCACCCCTTGAATCTCGTTCATATAATTTTCTACAGCAGCATAAGATTCATCAGTTAATTGGCCGTTTTCTACAACGATAGCAGCAGGTACATGTCTACCTTGTTTGAAGTAATAATAATTCAATTCTTCTGCTTTCCTGGCACCGTACAAAGAAATAAGGTTCCCTAAATATCTAGGTTTTCCATATGGAGTTGGACCTATCTTCAGTTGTAAAACCTCAGTCGCTTCATCATCCCCATTATGTTCACTCGTGAATTCACCTGTTTGTGAATTCATAAAGCGCGGATCACCAAACTCTTTAAAAAATGTTTTATTTCCATTTCGTAATTGGACAAACTTCCTAAATTTCTTAGGCATCTTTACCTTTACAGGTTGATTATCACGCATCACAACGAACATAACCTCTACAGGAGTAGTGTACTTCGTTACCCGGACATCCTCACATTCCATATATATAGCAGAGCAAGGTTCTCCTTTTCCGTTCCGTAGTACTTCTATATATCCTGCTCCTGCCTTTTCTCTGTCAGCTAACGCCCAAGATATAATAGTTTCAGGAGTTTCTTCAAAACTAAGGTATTTTAAAAAGAATTTAAGTTTTTCCCACTCTATATCTGCTTTCTTTTGAATTTCTGTTTTGGCCGCTCGATAATCAAAAGAATATTCCGGTGTAAATCCGAAACACGCTATATTAGTTGTCATTGCTTCTATACACTGCTGCAGAATACTAGAGTACTCTGATATTTTTTTAAGCTCTTTAATATTGTGTGGTGGCTGTATAATCCCATCCGTATCATACATTCCACTAAAAGCATCATCATATATTTGTTTAGTGGTAGAGGTTACACCATCAACCTTAACTACCGTCGCTCTTACTTTACTCATTATTATTTACCCTCCCTTCCTTTCCGTTTTCTTTGAGGACGTTTTGAACGATCTCTTTCTTTTGGATAGAATGGAGCAAATGCCATTACTACTGCTTCTGCTCTATCAGGAGATTTTAATCCCCTATCTTTCATCGCCTTTTTAGGTTCTATTTTTATACGACCATCACTATTAATTTGATATTTACGAACAGATAATTGAGCAATCAAATCCTCATCATCTGGAAAAGCTACGAACTCTATACAACTATCCTTGAAATGACCGTACATAACGCTGATAATACATGCATATTCCGCATTACCTTTAGATGCAAAATTAATAGGTATTACATCGATTGGATAATTATTTTCTGCTACAACTTCTCTTAAACGGTCTGTAACACCGCCACCCACTCCTGTATCATCTATTCGTATTGGAATACGTTTCCCTGTTCGTTCGCACCAGGAGAAATATTGCTTTGCTTCTTTTATAAGTAATCCAGTAACATACATCGTATCCCTTTTATGATGTACTTGTAGCGGCAGCACTTTCCACCCTCTTCTTGTTGCAATAATCGTTTCATCAGATCCAAAACGAGCAACGTCGCATCCGATTTCTATGACCGCGGTATCGGGAATAATTTCTTTTATCGTCGATTCTTCTTCTTCATTTTCAATAATTTCAACTTTATATACTTCTCGCATACGTGCTGCCTCTGCAGTTTCTAATGAAATAAATGCATCTGCTTCACCTCGAGGAAATTCGCCCTCTACACGAACGCGGTATACATCTGAACCTTCCCCGTATTTTTGTTTGAGCATTTCAATGTTCTTTTTACTCGTTCGAGGAGAATCTTCACTAGATACTTTGTGAGATTTATATAATGCTCTGTCTTTATTATGAGAATCAAAAAAGACCCCACTTGTTTTAGTCGGGTTTCCACACATAAAAAGTTTATTCTCTGCACCGGATAATGTACCAAGAATGGCTTCCATAATGTCATCGGCTATACCAGAAGCTTCATCTGCAATAAATAGCATATAATCTTCATGGAAACCTTGCATATTTTCAGGACGAGTAGCAGTCTTTGCAGTAGCAAACCAACGATCTTCAAAGCCTTTCATATAAATCTTGGTTTTCGTCCACTTTAGCAAGTCTTTCACTTGAGAACTATTAAGCCATTTCGCAATCTCTGCCCATAGCACATCGTATAACTGTTGTTTTGTTGGAGCAGTACAGATTATTTTTGGATATGGTCTGCAGCAAAGGAACCAAATACAGATCCAGGACTCCATTGCAGTTTTCCCTACCCCTTGGCCAGACCGTACGCTAACATGCGAATGGTTCGCTATATCATTAAGTACTTCTTTTTGCCAAGGATCAGGTTCTACTTCAAGGATATCCTCTACAAATGCCACCGGATCATCTACATATATTTCTAGCAGTTGTGTAATTATATCTTGAAGTACATCTTCCTCTGTTTCTACATCATAGGAAACTGCCATACTATCAATCCATTACACCACTAACAAATTCTTGTCTTGTGTCTTCTGCTACAAGTTCAACATTTAACCTCTTCCAATAACTCTCATCATGGTTGTATTTTTTTAAATGATCTGTACACCAACCGCGCTGTTCATAAAACTTTAGCTCTGATTCATAATCTTCATTCCTAGATTCCTCTTTAAATTCCGATTCAGCAAGCTTTTTTGCTCTATGCTCATTTTCTGCAATTACATATACATGTACTGCAGCATATCCCATAAACCCGTTGGTTACACAATATAGATTCATAACTCTTCGTTTATGTTTATATCGTTTTTTCTTCATTATTGCACCTCATCAATACTTTTCTAGGCATACACGTTTCATACGGAGAAATCACACCATCATTCTCTAAACGATCAATAATGAACGCTGCTACCACATAACCGACTTGAAACTCTCGATCTATTTTATAAAGTGAGGTTGTTTCTGACTGCATTACAAAACATTTTACCTTTTCATAGTAATGTTCAATTAAAGAATGAGTGGTTTCTGTTGTAATCATTTTACAAACCTCCCTCACAAAATAAAAATAATAATTGCGTGTAATTTATATTACACGCTATAATGTAGATAATAGCTGACATAACAATGCAGGTTTACCAATCATATACCTGCATTTATCTACCATAAAATATTGCGTGTAATTAAAAGGAGTGTTTTTATGCATATACTAGATTCATTTATCGATAACGAAAAAGAACATGGAAAAAGCCCCGAAACAATTCGCGGCTACCGTTACAAGCTGCTTCACTTTGAAAAATGGCTAGGAGCAGTTGAAACTGATCTATATAATTTTTCTCGTTCGGATGTTCAGCAATATTTAGATGACCTTACTTCACAAAAGAAAAGTGCAGCTACCGTTAATGGCCATTACGCTGCAATCAGATCATTCTCTCAGTTTGCTAAGAAAACAGATTGCATTAAAGATATTCGTATAGTTAAAGCACCTAACTTATATCGTGAAGCTCCTGTTGCATTAGAAAGAAAAGAAGTACTCCGCATCATGCGAGAAGTAGACCGTAGCAGAAACAAACGTGATAAGGCCATTCTTCTAACTTGTGTATATGCAGGTATACGAGTTGCAGAAATTGTAGCA
The DNA here is from genome assembly GCF_007558965.1 of Bacillus sp. HY001. Lineage (NCBI taxonomy): Bacteria > Bacillati > Bacillota > Bacilli > Caryophanales > Bacillaceae > Bacillus > Bacillus sp. HY001. The sequence goes on from NZ_VLTE01000012.1 coordinate 22,468, forward strand.
CTCGATAGAGACGATATTAGTTTTTCTGAAAGACAAGGTACTATTCGAGTTCGACAAGGTAAGGGTAATAAAGAACGCATCATACCATTACATAAGGAAGCACGGTATGCCATCTCTGATTATTTAAAATCTAGAGAGAGTACAGCAGATGCTTTATTCCTTAGTAACAGGCAAACACGCATTAGCAAAAGAACAGTGCAGCATATCTGTAATAAGTACGGTGTAAATCCTCACCAATTCAGACATACATTTGTTACTGATCTTGTTGATGCTGGTATCGATGATAAAACCATACAAACTTTAACTGGTCATGAAAGCCCGGCCATGATTACTCGTTACCGTAGCGTTAGACCAGAAGATAAGCAGAATGCTATTGAAGCATTGTATAGAGACCGTGATTAAGCGATTAGGATTCTTTCCTTTTCGCTTTTCTTTTGGCAAATATACTTTCCAAGCTTCCTGCCCACGCTTTCGTTTGTTGTTGTTGATTTCCTGCGCTGCCTTTTTCCTTTTCCCACTTTTCTTCTAAAATAGCGAGCTTTCTTTCTTCAATTTCTAATTTTCGTGGCGTCGTATTAGCTAGAGCATCTAATTTCTCAACTGCTTTTAGCTTTTTATCTTGAATACGAGTCAAGGCTTCTTCATGTGCTAAGACAGCAGCTATTTGATCGCCTTCAGTTTCTTCTATAGATTGCTCTACCATTTCGAATTCTTTAACAGTCATCGTTTTATATTCACCACTTGGCAAATCCTCAACTTGTATCTGCCTTTTGACAGGTGTACGCTCTTTTACGATTCTTCTTTGAACAGGAGTCAATCCTTCGCGTATTGCTTTTATACGTTTCATGATGAACATCTCGCGATACGTATACAGCTGAATCGCATCGATAAGTTCCTGTATAGGATCTATTTCTTCAATTTGAAGCAGCTGCCTCTCTTCTTCATCTAAAGCATCTTGCCACAAACTGCGATATTCTCCCGTTTTAACCGCATTAGAATTACGTAATGGAGCAGCGCCACCTTTGTTACCAATAGCATTTTTATTACCTAGTTTAGCACCAGGACCGCCCTTGTTGCCCACGGCATTTTTATTACCTGGTTGGGCCCCTTTTGATTTAGGAGCGTTCCTTTTACTAATAGGAGCGCTCTCTTTTGATTTAGGAGCGTTCCCTTTTAGTTCATTCTCTAATTCTTCTTCCCAATTATCTTGAGATTTCCATTTTCGAATGGTATTAGCAGGTATTCCGATTTGTTTTGCAATATCTACTAATTTATTTTCGTTACCGCTTTTTTCATTGTTAATCCATATTTTTTTAGCTTGATCCCGTCTAGGATCTCTTTTTCTAGCCATCTCTCATCTCACCACCTCCTCACCAGAATTCGAGTTTGAGTTTGTTTTATTAAATTCACCTTAAAGAATATGCATGACTTATTGCCTGACCCTCAAATTATAGGTCTTCATTTCGTAGTTTCTGTTCCAATTCTAAAAGCCGTTCTAAATCACTTACGGACTTAAATTCTATACTTCCATCACGTAGGCACTTATACCACTGAGCAATAGCAGATTGAACTACCTTTTTATACTTTTCACGATTTTCTTGCTCTGCTTCATAGTCCTCTAATTGTGACTGCAGCAATACCTTATCTGCATCTTCTGAAATAAAATGTTTAGTGTTTTTCATTGAAACAATCCCCGCTTCTGTTTATGATAGAAGTCGAGATAGTGGTCAACCAAAAACGTGGCCACGTAATATCCACTATCTCTCTACAAGGGATTGTTCCTTTGTACATGAAAAAGAGGAGTATTCGGGTGCGATCCGTTTACTCCTCTTTATTTTTAAACCATTGTATATAAATTTGTTCCGCTATTTTCTTAGTCATTACTGGTGGGACACTCATACCACATACATATTGAGGATTAACATCACCAAAATCATAATCCCTTGGGAATGACTGTATTTTAATAATATCTGCTACAGATATTTGAAACGGTTCATCATAACGAATATTAATCCCGCCAGCTGTTAATGTAGATGGCACTTCATGATTCTTTACAAATACCGTATTAAAATTAGAATCTTTCCCCTCAATACGTTTTGAAATATCCCCCATATTTTTATCAGACGGCGTTCGTTTTAACCATCTGCGGTACGTCTTTGTTTTAGGATTTATAGGATTACCTTTTCCGCTACGTATATCCCCATATGGAATAGGTACTTCATTGAATGATAATTTTAGATCAGGTAAATTTAATTCTCGTCGACGCGCAATGAAGAATATGCGTTCTCTCCTTTGAGGAACACCCATAGTTGCTGCATTCAATTTAAACAGTTGTACATCATATCCAATATCCTTAAATCCTTGAATAACTTCTTTTACGTACCCTTTTGCTTTTCCTATAATCATTCCCGTTACATTCTCTGCAACAATGACCTTAGGCTTTAATTTCTCTGCTACTTCAATAAATTCAAAGAATAGATCGTCTAGCACTTGTTTCGCTTGTCCCTCTCGAAAAGCTTTCTTAACTCCCCAGGCTTCTTCTCTTACACCTGCAGTAGAAAATGAAGAACACGGCGGTGAACCATCTAATATATCTAAATTAAATAGTTCTGCAGGCAGTTCCTTATTAGGGATATCTTTAAACTCTCTAATATCCATACAATACGAATAGCGCGGCTTATGATTATTCCGATATAGTTCAACCATTTGAGGATCTATATCACAATTACCTAGCACTGTACACCCTGCTAATTTATAACCCATAGTGGAGCCACCACCACATGCAAAACAACTAAATACATTTAGACTATTCTTCGGAATGAATTGTAAATCCGCTAACTTCCAATCGTACTCCCTTTTCATTATTCCACCTCTTAATCAAAATGGAATCCGCATTTAGGACAAGTATGATCGAAATTATTTTCCGAATAATCGTCTAAATTTAATTCCTGATTTTCACGCACTTTAGCTTCACCAAACTCTGTCTCTGCTGCAGCATCTATTTTAAGAAGTTCTGCAAGTTCATTTTCATCAAAACCAGTGATTTGCAAGTCCGCTCCTGCTTCTGCTAGATCCTGTAGCAATTGCTCTAACTTATATTCATCCCATTCGCCCTCTACCTTGTTAAGTGTGATATTTAAGGTCTTTTCCTCAGTATCATCTAGATTAACAACTGAAACCTCAACTTCAGTTAATTTCATCTCATTTACAAGAATTTTAAAGCGCTGGTGTCCTCCAACTAAATTACCGGTTCTTTCATTCCATACTAGCGGTTGTACATATCCGAATTGCTCAACTGACTGTTTTAACTTTTCATATTCTGCATCTCCCGGCTGTAAATCAATTCGGGGATTATATGGTGCAGGATTAATTTTATCCGTTGGTATTCTTCTAATATCCATTCCATATCCTCCTACAAAACATGAAAAGGAGCCCTATTATTTAGAGCTCCTTTTCTTCTCATATTATTATGTGAGATTTTATACCTCTTTGAACCAATAGCACTTTATTACTAAATAAATGAAGGCTGGCTATTAGCTCAAAGAGAGACAAAAGTCTCTCCCTGTTAGTTGAAGATTCTGTTCAAGTAACTTAACAAATTAAATGGCTGTGTGAGTTTTTACTATAAAATCAAAATTGTGAAAGTGTGAATGAATTAAATCTATATCCTAACGACTTGAAATCAAGAAAAACATAAATTCATTCAATCCACAACCACCATTTTTGATCCATATAGTTCCGTTCTAATACATATTTCTGAAGGAGATTTCCTACTACTATATCGGCCGACGTTCCAACATAATAGCATTCTAAAATAGTACAAGATGGCATTTTGTAACATTTGAGAGCAAGAAGGGGACGTTCTCACTCTCAATAGGATACAAAATCTATCTTTTTGAAAAAGGAGCCCCATTATGAAGCTCCTTACCTGTTTTTCGTACTTCTCGCATAATATAAAGGGATTGCTAGAGTTGAGGGTACGGGGCTGACGCACCCTCCATATATTCTTTTAGAATACATTCATTAAAAGGATATATGGAGAGGCATGTAGTTGCTTAGTCAAGCGAAAAACACCTACATCCTCAAAGGTTCTGGAGGGAACCAAGTAGCAAACAGTTCGTCTTTTTAAGTTATTTTCTCTACAATATCATAATACCACATTCAGAATGTATTCTTTAAGCATATTTTCTGCCGTTTTTCTGCATTTGAACTGTAAATAAAAAACACCCCTTATTTTGGAGTGTTTTAATCTTTTTTCAAATACTTTAATAATCGTAAGTTAGCAGCTAATTTATAAAATGCATCTGATTGGATATTATAGAATGTGCGCTCTGATACATCTAAAAAATCTTCGTAAATCTCTTTATCTATGTAATCCTCAAAATCGAGGTATTTTTTCACAATTAACGTACGTTCTCTTTGACTTAATCTATTTACCGCACGCATTATTCTTCCCATGAATTTTTTACGTTTATCATTTCCCTCCATATTACGAATGACAGTATCTTCTGTGCTACTGTGAAATGAATTCGAAAACGTTGGCGGAGCAATATTATAGCTTGGCGTGATCTTGGGTAAATTCTCTTCTTCCATCTCATACATATACATTTTGTATTGATATAGTTCTACCTCTACTGCTTCTTTTGTAGCATCTCTATCAATTTCTTTTAACATAGAAGAAATTGATTTCTTTTTTCTTACTCTTCCTATTTTCCCAGTCTCAGTTACGCTCATTTCTAATATTGCCCCTTTCTCAATATCTATCTAATTACATGGATTGTTTTCCCGCTATATCGTGGATTATACGCACCCATGAGGTATTTAATATCATGCTCTGTTAATTTTTCTTGTTGAGGTTTCTTTTTCTTTCTTTTTCTCTTTTTATTAATCACTCCTGGTTTCATACAGCTTACCTCTTCCCCTTACGAATTTTTATTTACGTAGTCCTGCTGTACTTTCTTTTAATACCGTATCTTTTCTTAAATAACTCTAATTGCCTATGGTCCCATCCCCACATCTCTCTAATACTGCTTGCGCTATGTCCTGCTGCAATTAATCTTTCATAATCTGCTTTTGTATGAGTTGGCCGCTCTTTTTTGATTTTCTGTAATTCTTCATCACTTAGCTTGTACTCAATTAACTTGCTAGGCAATCTATCTATATCTTTCGCAAAACGCATTGGACCTAATTGACGTGTCGACTTGGACCCTCTGTAAAAAAGGACCATTATCGGTTTCTCCGCTTCCACTTACTCCAATTCCTCTGCTGCGTCTTCTTTTTATTAATAGATAATTGACGATTAATAGAGTAATTGCCCTTAGACTCTATAGAGCGCATAGTATTTTCTACTGCTTCTTTTACAACTTTTACATAGTTCTGGTATAGTTCCTCGGGTACGTTTCTTTTCTGCGCTACTTCTTTTTCAAAATCAGAAAATAATTTGCTACTTTTAGAAATTACATGATCTGTTCCTGCTTCACCTATAGTAACTGGACTAGTTCCTGTATATATTCCCCCATTTGCTTTATCTTTAGGTTGCGACACGGTGTTAACAATTGCTTTTATATTTTTCGTAAGGTTATTAAGTCCTCTTGAAATAACTCCTATAATTCTATTCATACCTATCAACCTTTCTATTAAGATAGTGGCTTTTATATTATGAAAATAGTTATTTCTTTTTAGCTGCTCTTTTATTTCGATTTCGTGCTTGTTTTTCAAAAAACTCTTTAACGGCATCTTTCCAGTAAGTACACATCGACTATGCTCCTTTCTATTCCAATAGCGTTTTTGTTCAGCTCTCAGTTATCACCAAATCCAAATCATATGCTTCGTTTACCATTTTTATATACGACTTGAACTCTTCTTCAGCTTTGTCCATTTGCTCTTGTGTTTTTGCAAAATCAAAGGAAACTCTTGTACCTTTTTTAAATGCCTTAGACCACTTTGTAGGAATCTTTCCTTCTTTTAACATGTTGAGCCCTGCATTTGATATATTTTACCTCTCCAATAACCATAGGATTCATGCACTTCACATCAATACAGTTTTGAATAGCTTCTCGACTAAATCCTGATATAATTCCTCATAGGGAGGAGGTGATACTTATGAAGATTTCAGATTGGATACAAATATTCGGAATAGTCGTTTCAACATTTGTTGCTATTACATCCATTTGGATAGCATTAAAATCATTAAAGTTAACTCGAAAATCTATCGAAGAGGCAAATCGACCTTATGTCACCTGTTTTGTATCTGCAATCGATACAGGTTTTCAAGCAAAATACTTTGTTATTAAAAATTTTGGTAAATCAGGTGCACGAATTATTAATATTGAGTTTAATAAGAATTTGCCGAAGCTCGGGCGCAATGGCACGATCGACTCAATCATTAATAGTCTCATAGCACCAAACCAAAAATTTATGACTACCGTACCGTCCGAAATGGATGATATAGTTGATGTGAAAATTACATACAAGGACTCTAATAACAATTTATTTGAAGAATCCCACACTATTAATTTCGGATATTCTAAAGATTTAACTTATAAAATTGTTGATAATTCTAGCCTTAATGACACCGCTAATACTATGCAAAATGTCACTCAATCTATAATCAAACATTTCATCTAAGTTATCTTGAATAACTTAGATACTTTTTGTGAAGTTCAATTTCAAACTCAAGACATTTCTATTTGAGAAATTTCTTGAGTTTCTCTAAGGCACTTTTTATACCATTTATGACTTGGCCTTTTTTCGATCATTTACGGCTTGATGGATATCTGCTATCACAACACCCACCCTCGTTAAATCCGCATTATCTTGAATTAAACCTCGAGCATTCAATGAACCTAGTTGTTTATGACTCACTAATATCAAGTTATCCAAATTAAAATTACGTCTATTTTTATCACCGAATATTACAGCGTGCCCTTTAGGAAGAGGACCATTAACCTCTTCCCAAATAATTAAATGCTTAGCTCGCCATTTATTTGGATCTGCAATTTTCATATCTACATAACCATCACTATTGACTCGTTCAGTACCTACAGGTTTATGGTTATGAGGTGTATGTCCTTTTTTGAATTGTGTAGGTTCCCATCCACCACAACCTTTTTTCCCTTTATTAAAAGGAATATTCCCTTTTGCAAAACGTGTATTTAGACCACTTTTTAATTTGAAGCGTTTTTTAAAACCTCTAATTTGTTCTATCGTTAATTCGATGCCAAAATGTTCATTAACCATCCTTGTTAATTCGCCACTAGTTCTTCCAGCAACGTGTTCCTCTATAAACATTTTCTGCTTAATCGTATACTGGTGCCCCATCACTTAGCCTCCAATATTTTAGGCGTCTTATTATTGGCATTTAAACGATTATCATATGTCGTATTCGCTTTTAAAACTAATGCCCCGTTAGCAATAATTTGAGTTGCGATGTAAGCTACCGTTTTCGCCCGATTTATTTCTTCTACTAATTGCTCACCAACTACTTCTTCATCACTAAGACGCTCTAATTGTGCAAATAAGTGATTGTTCAAATCTCCAAGTGTATTTTTCATGCCCTTCCATCCTCTCCATCATTTGTCCCTTATTTTATAAACGCGACTTTAATTAATAACCGTTATCCTGCCGATCATGATTCACTTGATTTTTTTCTATATAAGCACGCTCAATCTGTTCTAATTCGAAACCTAGCATTTCACCTAATCCTAAGTAATGGCATAGCAGCACATCCGCATTATATTCTGTAGGATCATCTTTCAATTTGCTTGCAAGTGCATATATTTCTAAAAATTGTTCCGTTACATCTTCACAATATATTGCTGCAGGTAAATATATTTTTGCTCCCGTGTGAATACATAAGCTAATCGCAAAATGAAGACCATCAACATATTCTTCAAGCAGTGGATTTTTATCGATAACAAGATGACCTGCGCACTTTTCGCAATGGTACCAGTGGTTACCTAATCCATGTGTACCTAAGTTTTCATCAGTAGGTGGATTTCCTCGTGTATATCCTTTTTCAGCACAAGTAGGACAATCTTCTCTAACAAATGTTCTTGGTGTAGTATCGTTACTCCAAAACTTAAACCCTCGCCATTCCTTCATGCATTCCGCTACTTCATCAATAAAAGCTAGTATTCTTGATTGGAATGTTTCTTCCCAAGTGAGATTTTTCTCTTCTAAAACTCGTGCATCAAAGCTTTTTTGCATTAAGAATAATTTTTTAATATCCATCTATTCCACACTCCTTACTCCTTTTATTTTCGCTCCAGGCGTTAAAAAGCTACTTACTATATAGCGAGCTTCATATTTATCTTTTGCGTTCACATCAACACTCAGAACACCTTGCATTGGTGGTATTTCATAATCGACTATGAATGGATACATACCGCAAATTCCCCTTTTCCTTTGCGAAAATCCTTAACGACTGCTCCCGCTTCATCAAAATAAACAATTTGCCAACGTGGATCTGCTTTCGATTCATAAGAAAAACCATCGTATATTACTAGCAAATCAGATTTATGATTCCCGACGATCGTAGCCATCTTCCCAGCTATTTGTACTCTCATTCCCATACGAGCAAATTCTACTTTTCTGAACTTACACATTCTTAAAAAGTTTTTTTCCTTGCAATAAAACTGCTCCAAGTTATCTAATCCCAAACATTCGCAGTTTGTGATTCTTTTAAAATCTGCAAATAGCATGTTAGTTTTGTTAAGCTTAAATTCTTTGTAGTACATGGATATCGCTTGTGCCTCTGAATAAGCAGAAACCTCCATGCTATGTTGTTTTCCTTTTAGTTCAATCGATAACCGATAGCGATACTGTACATCCACTTACATATCCCCTTTCTTTTTCGATTCATTTTCTTTCAATAGGAGAACCAACTCCGAAATGTGTAATTCCCAGAGCTGGCGTCTTCCTTGTTTAAAAACCCCTTTATCAATCAGCTGATCTATGATGCATTGCTTGTCCATTAGTCCTCCAAATCAACTCTGTCTTCCGCTATATATCGAAGAGTAAGTTCTGCTGCAGGTCGAGAAACAGCTAAATATTCATCTTCCTCATTCCCGTAAAAAACAATTACCTCTCCATTCGCATCTGACTCTTTTTCCACTCGAACCAATGAACCGTTTTTGTCTGTCGCTATGTCATACGGCTTAAATTGATTTAATTTTCTGTTATTTTTTATGAATGCTGCAGCACGTCGAAACTCTTTAACCTCTTCTTCTGTCGCAATTCTTACATCAAACATATACATCGGTACCTCGCCGCCATTATCATAATCATATTTCCCTAATTTAAACTCTATAGCGTATTCAAATTGCAGTTTCTTCTCTTTAATCCCACAACACTTAGCAATCCATTTCACCTGCTTATTTTCGAAAACAACATAATCACCTTTCTTGATTTCAGGTTCCTCAACTTCATATCCGTCTTCGATTGCTCTTGCTAATTTGATAAGATTCCCTTTTTCGAATAACCACGGTGTTTCAAATAACTTGTGCGCATGTTTATCTAATACTTCCCACATACCATTTGGCGAACTAGAGTATTCTTTTAAATCTAAAATAGCTGCAATTTCTTTCGGGATTTTCACAGTTTCTGCAGCAGGACCCTTAACTTCACTATCTACTCCAACCATTTTTTTCTCATTCACGAATGCTATCCCATTTTCTTCTGCAATAGCCCACATACCAGGCGATTTCATTTTCCCTAGCACAATCCCTAACACACGATCACACCCGCAATTGCATTTAACCTCTTGTTTAAATTCAAACTTTGCCATTTTCGTTGCCCCTCTCGTTATCTCAAATATTTATCTACCGTCAACGGTTTAAATCCACTGTCAAAATAAATACGCAATCTCACCGCTTTACCTTTGTCACGCATTTTCTTACATAATTCTTCCGCTGCTTCCCAACTAAAATTTTTCACCTTAGATCGTTGGTATCGCCATAATGCCATTACATAATCCATAAATAGATCAAATCTATAATCCGGAGTAGTTTTTTTAGGAAGTTCTTCTGCATCTTTAGCATTCTTCGGTATTTTCGCTACAACATCTGCAAAACTCACTTTTCCTTTCGATTGCTTCACATGAGCCTTACGTATATCAAACTTTACGATTTCTGGTTCTACATCGAATATATTGAGTTGTTTACTCATAGCGGCTCACCTACTTATACTGTCAGTCCTAATTGTTTCATCTCTTTTGCGATACCTTTTAAAGCTTTTGGGCTTAATACCACTTTCCCGCCAGCTAGAGAAATATTCTCGTAATTAATTTCACCAGTAACCGCGCATGCATATGATGCTTTATATTTCTTCAGAATGATTTCATCTTTATTAGTAAACACTTCTACCGGATCCCCTTCACTGATTTCCAAAACTCGACGGAGTTCCTTAGGTATGGTTACACGCCCTAAATGATCTACTTTCCTAGTAACGCCCTTAGATTTTTGTTTTCTTAAAACCACTGTATTTTCATTTCTATAAATTTCGATTGGATCACCGTCTACAATGATTTGTGAACGACGGATTTCAATAGGAAGTACAAAACGTCCTAAGTTATCAATTTTTCTTACAATGCCTGTTGCTTGCATGTTAATCTCTCTCTTCTATGATTAATTTTTATATTCTTCACTTCATCACCATCTCACCAGGTTTAACAATCAAACAGAGATAGTTGTTCGGCTTTTTCAATTTTAGGTACAATTTCTACTTCAACTGATGGTGAACACATTGCTGCTTCATCTAATACCGTTGAAACATCACCATCAAACCACCGCCATTCTATAAAACTTCTTTGCGGCTGGCATCCCAAAAACTTTCCATCACTGACTCGATACACATAGCAATTTTTACTGGATTCGCTATGTGCATATTTACTTTTACTCAATAAGTACTTTTGCCCTATCCTCAAATTGAGAGTATTAATCGTACTTTCTGCTATTACAACTGCTTCATCTTGCAAATCAATTTGCGCGGCAGCCATTTCCACATTAGGACTCTGTTTTATATGTTCCATTCCTACTCGGTGTATATAATGGCCATCGGAATCCGGCTGCTCCATTCGCAATTGAATACCAAACATTTCGCCTGGTATTACAAAATCTACTGATCCCCAGCCACTAAAAAGCAAATCTTCTACATAAACCCGATCCCCTTGAGCAATCATGCGATTTCCCCCTAATTAACTTGTGGTAGTGCAGCAAGGTAATCCAACGCGATTCCTCTTCCTGGCCCACATCGGATGCAATTATCTACAAAGAATTGATAAGGGATACTTTTCCTTCCTCCTTGTACTGCTTCCGCCCACCATTCCGCCAATTGGTCAAACATTAATATGTAGTGTTCTTGATGAACTGAAAACTCAACTAACATAAAGCTAATTCCTTTTTGTTGTTGGTGTTTCCGTAAATATGTTACTTGGTGACTTTTTATGTTTTTCAGTGGAAAATTCATTTTATTCGTCGTGCTTTTCGCATCGAACGCGATTGACACTCCATTAGTTATTCCTTTATAATCCACGGTACTTTTATGGTCATACCAACCACTTTCTATCTGCCCACGCTGATCTAATTTCTTCACTTTAACTGGAGTTGCTACTTTATCGATCAACGCAACTTCCCTGGCATCGTATTGCGCATTCGCAGTTTCAATTGCGATTTCTAAAGACTTCCCTCGATTTGCATAATTCGTTGCTCTTTTCACCATTTCACCACCTACTTACCATGATTAAATTTATCGTCATACAAAGTTGTTAATTGTTCATCAGTACATGAATTCAAATACTGTTCACTGTAGTTACTATTCAAAGAAAGCAGGATAATCATTTCTTCCCTCGTCATCCAGGAACCCACCTTTCAGATCAGACTCAGGGATATAATCAGTAACTTCCCATTCAATCGCATCGTACATGCTGTTCCCTTCTTTCCAGTTCTTTAATAGCTGATCGCTTCAATCTAATCCCACAAGATTCAAATCGTATAATCTGATACAGTTGATTTAATGTTGCTTTCCGCAAATTAATCACCTCTAGTATGTGCTTTTTTCAAATGTATTCTTTAAGAAACATTTTAGTCCAAAAAAAATTTAACATCTATATCCAGAAGCTCTGAAATAGCCAATGCTACTTTTAAGCTCGGAACCCTTAATTTAGTCTCTAAAGTTGCATAATAGCTCCTTGATATACCTAATTCAGAAGCTACCTCTCGTTGTTTCAATCCCTTTTGCTTGCGAGCTGTCCTGACATAGTACTTTTCATATTTATCGTCCATTGAATCACCTCGCCATTTTGTACGCTATAAGCAACATTTTTCTATTTGATTATACCGCCCCTTCTAAAATTTAACAACCACTTTATGAAAAAATGCATATTTTTTCTATTCATCATTCTTTGAAATGTTGCAATTAGAGAACAAAGTCTTCATAATAAGAAATAGATTGGAGAATATGTGGGCATGAAAGGAGATATGGACGTGGGCAAACAAAATATAGATAAAAACATTTTCTCTCTCAGTTCCGATGATATAACAACTAATGAAAACAAATTAAGAATTGGAGCAGAGGATGGATTTGATCCTATACGACTAAGATATTTGCGGAAAAAACACGATTTGAAGGTAGAACAAATAATAGAATATATAGACGTAGCCAGAAGTACGTATACAGGATATGAACAGGGACATAGGACCCCACCACCAAAAACTATAGTAAAATTATCAGAAATCTTACATACCACACCCAATTACTTATGTGGATGCTCAGACGTCGAAGAAAATATGAACGATGATCTAAAAGCAATGTTAACTAAAATGGACCTAAATTGGGATGGCCATAAACTAACCGAAACTCAAAGAATACAAATAGCTAATATAATAAATGGATATTTTCAATCTATACCTAAATAAAACCATTGAAATTTAATGACACCTAATAACACCTATTAATATTCAATAATTACATTATATATAATATAGAAAAATAAAAAAGCGCTCATCATGAGCGCTTTTTTATTTACATTTTTTCATCAACACATCGATGATACGTTTGTTCAGGTCATCCAAGATCCACTCTGCGACAGCTGTTGCTCCTTTTTCATCCACAAACTTATAAGAGATTCGTACGACAATCCAACCTCGTGCTTTTAAAAATGCGTCCCGACGTTTATCTTTTTTTATACGTTCAGGTTTAAGGTGATCCGGTCCATCAATTTCATAATTTACTTTTAAATAATCGAAAAAATATGCTGTATCTAACCATAATCGACCTACTCGGAACTCTTGCGCAGGACCTTCTACAGAATACACCTCTCTGCCTAGTCTGTTCAGCTCTTTAATCACCTGTCTTGCAGTAAAACTTGGGGTTGGCCCCTCATTCCAAACTTGAAAATTTTGCACCATATAATCCCTTCCTTTCGTAGTTTATATAAACCAACCACGTTTCCGGAAGTAGACTACTGTTTACAACCCATATATTATTCCTACCGGTTTTTCTCTCCTATCCCTACTATATGAACCTGCAAAACTTTTATTCCAAAAAACTATATTTTTTTATTCTCTCTGACATCCCAACTGAATATAGGCAAATAAAAAAACCCGCTTATGCAGGTTTTTTTATTACGTCTTCGATTGCTGATAAAAGCGCTTCTGGTAAAATACCTTCCACAACACTTTCCTTCATAACGTTTCGTAAATTCACCCCATCTTCAGGTGTACTTTTCTCCTGGTGTTCTTTTAATATATATAGAAAATCATTCATTTTTATCCCCCTACATCCATTAAAAGTTTAGTGTTTTTCATATTTTTATAATTGCTAAATCCCCATAAAAACACGTAATGACACCGCTAAATTACGGTGTCATCATCAGAATAATTTATGTATCAACCAGCGCCTCCGCCAGGTCCAGCTTCATTACTATAAAGTACGATATTTTCTGCCTTCACTGACTGTTTTGCAGCAGATTTAGCAGTATCATTTGTTGGAATTACCCCAAGTGTAATAACCGCGGCTAAAATAAGTGATGCTATTTTTTTCATGTCATACCTCCTTAAATTTCAGTGTTTATTAGTGCCCCAAGTCGTTAGAATATATTCTTATTGTAACATTATAATTTCATATTTAAAACGTTTTTGTAAATATTTTCTTTACGAATCCTTTAGCCACTTCTTCGGAAGCTCCGCATAGAACTTATTACCATGTTGCTCAAAGAGTATGCTAGATTTTTCGAAATACTCCTTATTCTGCGTGGCCAATCCTAAGTAATAATACATATACGGAACTGACGCTTCATCCTTACATTCTGCCAAACGCTGATTTAGTATTTTTATAGCTTCATCATCCCTGCCTAGCTTAACGTACATGTGGGCCATTTCAGCCATTGTTCTTGGAACTATAGTATGTAAATCAATTCCTGCTTCAATCTTGATAAAATCCAAAGTATTGTTGAATTCTTTTATATTTCGTTCGAATTTTTCTGTTTTATATGACTCTAACAGGTCTATTGCTTTTTCAACCCATTTGACCGCTTGGTTTACATCCTCATGTAAAAATGATTGCCCTAAATAGTGGTAGATAGATGCTGTGAATGTAGGGAAATCATTTATTAACTCCGGAGTAATACATTCCAACGCGAGTTTTCTCATTGTTGGCACATTATTATTCATAAGATGTGCAATGATTTGTAACTCTTTAATCCGTAAATCATACGCCCCTGTAATGTATTCGTTATTTATACTTTTTTGTTTCTTTTCATCTTCTTCATCAAGATGCTCTTCAGGAGAAATTTTTAGTAAACTGTTGTATTCCCTCATATCTACAAACGAATACATGAGAATTAAAGAATATAAAGTTTTCATCTCTGCGAAGCTAGGCTTCTTTTTCTCCTTCAAGATCGCTTTCCATAGTTCATTTCCTGTGAGTTTTCCTCTTGATCGTCTGTACAAATAATCATAAAATGTCGCACATTCTTTAACCATTGCATTACGATGGGTCAAACCTTTTTGCACTAAAAAATTTAACAAATCATATTCTCTTTGAACACTTGCAAATTCCATAGCTACACATAAGTTTAATGGTTTAGAAGTAGCTGCACAAAATTCGAAAATCAGATGACGTTCTCTTTCTTCATCCTGGTATATGTACCGGATCATCTCTATAAAATCGATAAACGTAATTCGACTCGTCCCACTGAAAATTTGGCTTATGAATCCTTTTGATACATCCAGGATATCTGCCAGCTGCTCATTTGTTATTTTCTTCTTTTTCTTATCCACATTTATTTCTTGCAAAAGAGGCAATGTGTTCACAGCACGTTTCACTCTCCTATCTCTCCACTAACTCCTAGAGTTGAACTCTTAAAGAGAGTATACCCTATTTTTCCTTGTAATGAAACAAATTATAAAAAATACTAAACGTGTATAGTATAATCTATTTAACCGAGATAGGGTGAGGAGACTTTATATTATGGGACGAATTCAATTCACATTAGCAAAAACACTAAACAATTTAAACGTGTCACCATATCGTTTTTCAGTTCTTTCTACAGTGAGGAGTAATACGATCCTGGATATGGTAAACAATCAAAGCAGCAGATTGAACATCTCAACATTAGAATTAATCATTACAGCTCTCAATAAGATTGCTGATGAACGCAAACTAGACCACACTTACGATATTTCCGATGTATTTATTTATGTTGATTAACTTCCTTTATTTTAGCAGATAACACCCAAAAACAGAACACTTGTTCTTCAAAATGCAAAATTTTTTTCTAGAAAATGCAAAAAAAGAGGGCGAATTTTCCATTCACCCTCTTTTTTTACTATGTATCTATGTTGCTAAACGCAACATCATGCTATATACTGTTCATATAAAAATCATAGCATTTTTAGTCTGATTTTACATCAGATTGAGGTCTATCAATCGGTTCGCCTCTTCTTTTTTCAACAAAATTCTGCTATGATGAATGCTAGATACATATAAAAATACAACAAAAACATTAAAATAAAAAAAGAAAAAACCCCGGCAAACAGTTTTCGATGGCGAGCGGCCAAACTCAAATACCAGAGAAAACTCGGAACAGCAGAGGTTATATCTTACGAATTCAATTGTGATGTTATCTATAACGATATTATCACATTTTGAAAAAATCGTCTAGATATATCCTTTAGTTTGCTGTACCCATTTATAACCGGGGAACAAACTGGAGGTTTTTTTATTATGTCAACTTCAAATACTTCAAATAATCTTCATCAATTTTTATTTGATGAAGCCCCTCTTTTAGTTAGACCTGCACTTGCTAGAAAACTGAATGATAGTGATATGGCACTTATCGTTCAGCAGGTTCACTACTGGATTACTACAAAACAACAACTCTCCGATGATAGAACTTTTAAAAACGGCCATATGTGGGTTTATAATAGCATCACAAAATGGCAAGAACAATTCACTTGGATTCCACGAAAAACCCTAACTCGAAAATTTACAAAACTACGCGAACAAGGTGTCTTAGTTGCCGATACGCTTAACGAAATGAAGGAAGATCGTACACTTTGGTATAGAATCGATTACGAGGTGTTATTAAGCTTACCCGAAAAAAATTACTACGAAATCGAATGTAAAAAAGATACAGAGAAAAAAGAAAAAAAGAAAAATGAATACGCTAAGAAAAAATCCGAATCAAAAACAGATAAAAAAGAACCATTAGGACAAAATGACCAAATGTATAATAGCAAGGGTTCAAACAAAGATGAGGCTATAAAACCGCAATCTGATACATTAGGACAAAATGGGGTAATGCATTTGGACAAAATGTCCCAACCAATACCAGAGACTTCATTACCAAAGAATCCTTTATCTTTATTTAGTAAGTATGTAAGTATCGCTATGTCTCCTATCGACTTTTTCAAGGAATCTATTTCTAGCAAACCAACAAAATATGTGCGGATAGAATTAGAATCTCTTACACAACAATATGGAAAAGATATTGTAAATGAATCTATTAAACGTTTAGCAGATTTAAACACAAATAAATATATTGCTACAATCAAAGGGATTATCAGTCGCTGGGAAAAACAAGGTATGGAATCATTTGACGATATTGAACGTGTAGAATCTGTTTATGTAGACAATAAAAAACAACAGCAGAAAGAAAAACAGAACGCTGCTAAAAAATCTAATAAATCTAAACGTACTGAAATGGTACCAGAATGGGTTCACGATGAAAAAGCAGCACAAGAATCAGCTGCTAGTGTTGACCAAAAACGTGAAGTAGGACAAAAAGACATAGATCAATTAAAGGAGTTTTTACTACAAGAAGCTAAACATTTGCAAAAAGAAATTAACATATCTGAATTGACACTAGAAAACTTCAATACGCTCGGAGTGTATACAAAAATGGGATTTACTCTACAGGAAACAACAAAAATCTTAAAAGAATCACCTTTAATCAACCTGTAACATTGAATCCGATAATACGTTGATTTTGTACGCTTAAAGCAGACTGTAAGTACCCATACCTACATGCTAAAATTAGGATAAAAACATGTAGGAGGTCTATTACTTATGGGCTTATTTGGAGCAAAGAATCCTAAACAAATTACCGCTAACGAATTTATGTGGAAAGATAATATTATCAAGATTACAGATATGTACGTGGAGTCTGCAGGTTTGATTAATATCGTACGTGTACCGAAAAAACACATTGAAACTGTTACATATGAAATCAAAACAGGCAAAGTGTCTATGTCTGTAGATATAAACCTTATCGGAAAAGGCGTAGTACTTGGAACTATTGCTGTTGGTATTGATTTAAAAGACGAAGTTCAAGATTGGTTGCTAAAAAGTTTAGATTTAGCATAAGGTTATATTCTTTTTTGTTAACTAATCGCAACCTTTTAGCAAGACTTTGGCCGCGCACGTCGAATTATTACTGGTGAGGTGATGGCGTGATGGTGAAAGAATGGTATTCGATCCAGGAAGCAGCGGATACGTTAGGTATTAGCCATACTTCTATTTCCAGATACCTGCATACTTATCCGGATTTTTTTAAAGTGAAATCTGTTGGTAGAAAAAAGATGGTATTTAGCGAAGGTTTGCCTCTGCTCCGGCAAATAAAAGAACTGTATGCACGAGGTATACAGACAAATGAAATTTTGGAGCAGTTGCAAGGATCTATCCCGGTATATCATGATGCAAGCAATGATGACGATGTGGTGAATACTGTTCCCTTGGCGAAGATTGAGCCATTCCTAAAGAACTTGGAGACGATAATTCATCAACAACGCAACTTATCGGAACAGAATACACTTTTAGTGGAGCAAGTTATTAAATCCGATCAGCGAGCAGAAGTAATTCATGAACAGCTGCTCCAATCAGATAAACGGAATCAAGAACTCCAGGTGCAACTGCAAGACCTTACCGATAAAATGAATAAGCTCATAGAAATACAGGAAGCAGCTGCTACAACAGAAAGGCAGCCGTGGTACAAGCGAATCCTAAAATAGCACAGCAGCAGGAATCCCCTTGTGGACGTCTTGTTGTTTTTTCTTTTACCAATAGTGGTACACGATTTTTATAAAATGGAGATGATTATTTTGACTTGGGACCAGTCGATTCATGAATTCCTTTTGTACATGCAAGGAAACGGGCGAAAACTTTCTACCATGCAACGTTATCGCTATGACTTAGTATTATTCTCCCTATGGATAGAAAACAGCGAGGACGCCCTGCAACGCCCGTTTAAACGAAATATAACTACAGATAGATTTAAACAGTATTTAAAAGCAGCAAAGACGACTCGCAATTGCTCCCCTACTTCTTTAAAAAGGATTAGCGGTGTAATTGTTAACTTTTTAGATTATCACAGTGTCTTCCTGGAATCTGTAGATCGTGGGAAGCAGGAGCTATTACAATTACATAACTTTGCTTCTGATACAGAAATCGAACAGTTACTGCAGACCCTGAATAATCTCGAGGGATTGACCCCCTACCAATTAGCCGGCAGAAGACATATTATCAATCGTAATCTACTAATCGCACACTTAATGATCTATTACGGATTTAGTATTCACGATCTCACCAACTTAACCATGCAGGATGTTAACTTTGGACAAGGCGTACTATTCCCTACTGCTGCAGGTGGCATTAAACGGGCCATTCCCTTGAATGCTACCGATCAAAAATTACTCTTGGCCACGTACAAAGATATACCAGAATCCGTACGACCGCGCCAAAATACGCTGGATCCACTTTTCGTAACGTTTCACCATGCTACGAATACGTTCCAGTGGGATTACAGTACGGATTCGCCAAAAAATTTAACAAAAATAGCGATTCAGCGGATGCTACAAAAAGAAATTAAACGTGCTAACATTCACCACCTCTCCCCCACTACACTACGTAACCGGCACATACTAGACTCGCTCCGGAATGGCAGCAGCATCGCAGAGATAAAAGTTATGCTTGGAATGAAGAGTATAGAAGCTATGCACCGTTACATTATATTTTGGCGCTCCTCCCCTCTCGCAGAAAACTATCAAAAGATTTGGAGAGCTCACAAATAAAATCTATGCAGAAACCCTATTATATAGCGGTTTCTCTTTTTTATTCATAAAAAGGTGTTACCTTAGTATTACTTTTTGTTGAAAAGGTGTTACCTTAGTGTTACTATGTTAGTGAGACATAGATTTTAAGGAGATGATAAGTATGTTTTTAACAGCTTCTGTGGATGCTGGAAACGATGCATTAAAAGCCTATATTGGCGGATTAGAAGAAGGGAATAAGGTTTATATTCCAAATGTAGTGAAGAAAATGGAGGATCGTCCAATTCTATCTTTAGGTGATGATCCACTTGCTGAATTACATTTACGTATTACAAGTAGTGCGATTAACATCTCCGGTACTTATGCAGTCGGTACATTAGCGGTAAAAGAAAAAGATAGCTCACATATTCCTGCTACTGTTATGAAAAGCGATTCAGATCAAACAGTAATCTTAACACTTACAGCTTTAGCTTACTATGCAGCCATGAACAGTAAGGCTAAAAAAGTAGATGTAGAGTATTTACTTTCGTCAGGGCTTCCAGTAGATGAAGTTAAAGCAGACAGACGCGCTTCATTTAAAGAGAAGTTAGTTGAAGGAACGCACGTTATCGAATTTAAAAAGACACCATTATTAGAAGGTAAAACAGTAAACATTAAATTCCGTGATGCATTCATGAATGTTGAAGGATTCGCTGCAATGGTTAACCTTACTGTAGACGATAAATTACAGGCCATTAACAATGATCTGAAGCAGAAGAATATTCTTCTAAACGATATGGGTGGTAATACTACCGATAAAGCTGTAATCCGTATGGGACGAATCGATAATGAATACTCGTCAGGTTCTCCACTAGGTATTGGTGAATACTTAGATGCAATCAAAAAAGAGGTATTTACAACATTCCGTGTAGATGTATTTAAATCTCGTAGACAGCTTGTTGAAAACATGACTGCAGAAAAAGAAGCGTATGTAATTAGACCGCACGGAAAAGCAGAATCATATCAAGCGATTGCCGAGAAGCACTTAATGGAATTTGCAATGAGAGAATATGCGGATCTAGTTGAAAAGTGGAAAGAAGTTGGAGATTTACATTGTATTTATAATGTAGGTGGCTCTGCTGCAATCGCTAAACCTTTCTTAGAGCAAATTAATAAAGAGAATAACCAGTTTGAAATGTACTTCCTAGATACTGAAGAAAGTATTTGGAGCATTGCAAAGGCTTATTACAAACTACTATTGATTATTGCTAAGCAAAAGGGACTAGACCTAAAAAAATAGGTGGTATACATGAAGAAAAATAATAGTGTTGAACCTGGTAAAACCTTCTCTGTTAAAGTTCCAGTTAACGCAGATCCAGTAACGTTGGATTTCTTAAATAGAGAACGTTCGATTTCACGAAACAAATTAGTTTATGGCATTGTTGATCGCGAAGCAAAGAAAGAGCAAGGTTCTGAAATTACACTTCCTATCAATTTAGATTTAAGTGAAGCTGAAAAAGAAAGACTTTTAGAACCAAACACCCTTAGATCAATTGAAGTCTTTATACAGACCTTAATCGGGCAACAAAAAGAAGTAAGTACTACTCCTGCTGCTGAACCAACAAATGAAGTAGGAGCAGATGATATAGCAGGATTTATAGACTATCAATAAATTGAATACAAAAAGAGCAATCTCTTCCCAGCTTGGCGGCACGAAAGAGATTGCTCTAGACATTATCTATGAGATGAAAGGATGATTTAACATGGCAAATACCCTATACAAAATCACAAATAATGAGGTTATTGTACCACAACATAAAAGCAAAAGTGAATTTTTCGGAATGTTTCGTAATTTTATGGCTGCAAAATACAATGCAGTTAACGAATGGTTTGGTATTGATGGAGACGCTTCAGATCGCGTGTGGTTCTACGGAACGATCTCTTTAGCTATATTCCTATTATCATTTACTTATCTTGTCTCAGGCCTAGCATTCGGCTTTTAAGGCGTGGTAATTGATATGATAAACCATAAAGAACTAATGCAAGAAGCGTGGGACATGGCTAAAAGTGGTGCAGTTCGTTTTGGTGGTAAGGTTAAAGAATATTTATCTGCTTCTTTAAAAATCGTTTGGGAGCAGGTTCGTAAAGTCATGAAATTAAATTCTAAATTGGCAACGATGGAACGGGTGCTAGATTCCTTACAATCGACTAGAAGGGAGTATGCAGCATATGTACACAATGTGCTGCTACCTTTTGCAAAAGATGGCCAACCCATCACTAGGAAGCTTATGAATGCTGTTTACAAAGTAATTGGCTTTAAAAATAGTATCGATCCTAGTACTAAATCAATCATTGGATTCTCAAAACGCTATTCACTAGAATCATACTATTTACTAGCCGATATTAAACTACTACGGAACACTTCCAAAGCTACTAAATATGTAATAGAGATTAGAAATACTGCAGTTGCTGTGCATTGGATCCCGAAAAGTATTCTAAACCAAAAGAAAGAAATCCCTGATTGGTTCATTAAAGAGAAAAAGTTGTTTTTAATCTAACTTATTTGCACGGAAGTTGCCTGATAGCAGGTCAACCTCTGTGCAACCCCTCTTTTTTATTTTTTGGGGTTATGTTAAGTTATTATTGTTAATAATATGTTTAAAGTGATGCCAGTCACTTAACGGAGCGTTGGTGCCTTTCTGAACGTGTTTTGGGCTTAGGCTTATCAGCGTCTCCGGCTTTCTTTTGTAACTTGTACAGTTTTACAATTAAAACAATGTTACATACCAACATTAACAATCCAAATGCCGTCCCAGTATTTCCTGCTACAAAGCTTTTAAATGCCGTTGTGTATGCTAAAAATTCTTTTGGAGTGAACCAGAGTGCATAACTGTGAACTGGTGCTAACTTAACCAGTACCACATAAATAAATAAGATAACTTGCGTGAAGTAATTTGCTACGAATTTTAAAATGTTCTTCATGTTGTATTCCTCCTAGTAATAAATTTGCGGTTGTGTTTAGGCTTCTTACTTTTTAATTACAATCAATAGCACCAACTCCTTTAAAATCACCAAAATAACTTACATTCAAATCAAAACCTTTTTAACGCAGAAATTGCAAGGTATAAAATCATCTTTTTTTCACAAATTTCCTCCTACTTATTATTGAGTACAAATTGCGTAATTTTGATACAAGCTCACCAGATTTCTAAATAGTCATTTCGTTATTGGCGCATTTTTCTTATGTTTTTATGTCCTATCTCTTTTATATCCTATTTCTATTAAAAAAATCCTTGGTTTTTGGGGCTACCATGTCGGACCCATATACTAGTTGTGTTCCATTTAATTCAAAGTCTCATTACTTATATATCTCTCATTTTTTTCATTACGTGTGCAGGAATACAAAGATTTTCTCCCCACACGCATTATATACGTCAAAACTAGACGACTGTGTCACCAATTCTAAATGTTTCTTGTTCCGACTTATATAAGTTACCTTATTTTAATAGCCAACATCATTTTTTTCCCAAGGATTATTACTTAAAATCCCCCCTCATCATATGGAGTATTAGCAAAGTAAAAAAAAGAGCAATTTATATGATAATAATTTAGCGCTTCCTTGATTTCGTAATTTTGATACCTTCGTAATATATTCTCGACACTTATTACGTTACTGGCACATTTTTCTTATGTTTTTATAACGTATCTCTTTTATAAACCATTTCTATTAAAAAAATCCTTGTTTTTCGGGGCTACCATGTCGGACCCATATATATGTAGTGTTCCATTTAGTTCAAAGAGTCACTACTTATATATATATCTACAATTCTTTTCTTTCTGGAAAAAAACACAAAGATTTTTTCTCTCATATATACTGTATAACCGAAAACCAACAGATTGTTTCACCAATTCGAAATGTTTTTTTGTTCCGACTTATATAAGTTACCTTATTTTAATAGCCAACATCATTTTTTTCCCCAAGGATTCTTACTAAAAATCCCACCTCAGCATATGGAGTATTAGCAAGAAAAAAATGAGTAATTTATATGAAAATAATTCTGCACTTCCTTACGAACGTATATTCGTTTAAAATATACACAAATAACAAGAATAGAGGGATTCATCATGGGAAATTGGGGAGCGCCAAAGATTCGCGGGAGAGGGATGGTAAAATGGCTACCATTCGCAAGTCTTACGGAGCAGTTCGAAGAGATCGATCGAATGATAGAAGAACAATATAAGGTATCAAAACCCGTTATTACAGATGATACAAAACAGCTAATAGAACGAGCTTTAAATGATTCTTTACAATGTAATAAAGAAGTCAATATAGAATACTATCGAGACGGATATTTACATGAACAATACATAACTGTCACTGGTATAGATATCCATAGTAAAACTGTATATTGTACAGATGCTTATAACTTAAATACTAGATTTAATATAGATGAATTTACCGATGTGAAATAGAATAGATTTAGATAGATATTCTTGAATTGTTATAAAGGGAGTGTATGAAATGACAGGGAGTCAGATTAGAAAGAATGCAGCAGGAGCGTTAATCCATGATGATGTAAACAATCATGCCTTTTTAAATATACCTATGATAATAAGTGAACAAGATGGACGAGTATATGAGGTTTTAAGTGCTGGGTTCCACTCGAAAAACGAGGTTGCAATGGTAACAACAGATGGTTTTGCTACAACTAGGGTAAATACACCAATCGTAACAGTAAAAAACGATGATGGTAGTATTCAGGCATATCGCTTACCTTTAGAACTAGAATATTGGGTACTTGCCTGTATGAGAGCTGCTTCAGAAGGGAGTAATCCGTTTCCCTGTAAAGTTGCTTTCGGAATACTCGACACCAAATTTTATGTGGAGTTGAAATGAACAAATAAAAAAAGCCGCCCATCAATTAAGGGCGGCTCTTATTTTTACTTAACTTCATACCACCAGTCTTTACGTTCCCGATCAAGCCAGTCCGTCATACCTTTTAATTGCGCATCTGATGTTGGTTCAGAAACGAAATATGTTAATCCATCCGGTTTTAAAATGAATGTAGCAGTCATTTTAACGGATGTTAAAGCGCTCATAACCTCAGGAGTTTCATATGGTGAAAAAGCACCTGATTGGATGATGTTTTGTTTAGGAACTTGCGCTTGTTCTTGCTTCTCTACTGCTCCAGTAAACCAAGAAAGTGATTTATTCCCTATAAGTGAATTAATGTCACATTTACCAATGCCAGGTACATTTCCTGTTTCAGTGTATTGCCAAATATCACAAGGATATGCTGGTTTATTACCGCCATAACGAGGAATCCATACAAAGTCACTATTTACATTCGCCATACCAAAAGGCGCATACATATGATGGCCAACATATAAGCCAACTTTTCCTGCACCTAATCGGCGTAATTCATCAATAAAAGCCTGCGTTCCTGCTCTCATATCATCCATTGTTTTCACTTCTACATCAGCCACCCAAACCGTAGCGCTCTTGTCACCACGGTTCCAAAAGTCTTGCGCTTCTTTTTTTGCATCTGCAATTGAAACAAAACGACAGAATGCATAGTTACCAAAAGGAATGTTGTGCTGCTTCATAGCTTGTACATATTCTTTGTATAATGGATCTACATAATTTGATCCATCTTGCACACGCGCAATTACAAAATCCAAATACTGTTTTGCTAATGGCCAGTTAATCTTACCGTTCCATTTTGAAATATCTACAATGTTTCCCATTATATTTACCTCTTTCGTATTTTATAGTTTAAATAGAAATCTATTTAAACGTACTTATTAGGCTTATATGACGTTTTTATTCGTCTTGACTACTCTTTGTATTCTTAGTTAACTTTTGACCGACAGGAACAAGTCCTCCTGCTGCTAAAACGAGTAAGATTGCATCTACATATTGTTGGTATCTTCCTGCATTAAAATTAGGGATGGTATCCATTAATATCATCCCTAGCAGCGCAAATACAGCAACCCAAAGTCCACGGCTTTTCAATACATCTTTCATTTTCATTACTTCCTTTCTTTTCGTGATTCAGAACGCTGTATTTTTGCTTCAATTTCACTTGCCACACTCTCTAATAGCCTTGTAGGGATCCATTTATCCCACCCAATACGTGCACAATTTGCAGTGAAACTGTTAAAGATGTGATAAACTAATCCACCTGTAAACATAAAAAAGAAAAAGTCAGGTAATTTAAATGCGATATCGAACATGTGAGCTAAACAAGGTAATAAAAAAAGCACTGCGGTTCTCGCAATGCCTTCAATACCATATTGACTACTGTATGTTCCATCTATTTTAGAAGCCTTACTACCGGTAATCCAATCTAAACTAACAACCATCATCAAAATTAGAATCCATATCACATTAGCCTTTCCATATAGAAATCCGATAATGGTTCCAAATGTTCCACTGATTAACGATGCTACTTTAAATTGAGTACTGTTTACTACTTCCGCTATGTTCATCGCTCTTACAATATCATTAATACGTTCCAATGTTTCACCTCCTCTCATTGTTACCGCATAGCTACTTCAATTTAAATGAAAAATAAAAAAGCCCACTATTGTGCGCCATTCGTAATTATATCTGCTCTGCCATTATCCGTTAGGTATTTATCGATCCTATCTTTGTAAGCCTTCATTTTTGTAATAATATACGCATACGTAAAAACTTCATCGATAACTCGTTGTGCCATATATTCCGCCATTTCGCATTCGCTCCTTTTTTATTAGATACTATTAATGATTAACTCATCTATAGCTTGTTTCATTAAGCTCTGTTGTTCATTTAGCGCTTGCAGTTCTTCTCTGCTTGGATTATTAATAATCATCTCATCTAGAGCTTGCTGCATTAATTGTAGTTGTTTTGTCAAACCATCAATTTTTTCTGTTAAGGATGGTTGATATATAGGATCCGGTGTAGGATTTTCCTCACTAGGATAAGAGAATAATATTTTTTTAGTTTGTAA
>NZ_VLTE01000126.1:0-2648 GCF_007558965.1 Bacillus sp. HY001
TATAGCGGGAAATTCCAAGAAGCCCATGATGCCTCAAAGGCGAGTATTCAGAGTAGGATCTCGAATTTGGAGAGTGGTGGGGTTAAGGGTACGGGTAAAGGTAGTAATACAAAACCAAACAAAGTTAAACTAACTCCAGAACGAGAAAAATATTATCGAAAGAAAATAGATGAAGCTGAGGCTCGGGGAGAGTATAAAGTAGCAAATGATATTAGATATGAACGTCATTGTGAAGAAACGATCCCACCTTTAGATCGTGAAAAATGGGATGTTAGGAATGAGAATCTAAAAAAAATCACAGAGCGTGGTAGGGAAGAAGAAATAAAAGGAAGAAAAGCTTTAGGAGAACATCTTGACCGTAAGCTAGAGAACAATAACGTTGGTAAGATTGTTACGTATACATCCAGTGAAGGGCATCTTACGCGTCCAGATAGTATAGGTCGTAATGCTAAGGATGAAATCGATTTAGTTCATGATCACAAACACAAAATAAGTGACAAAGAACACGTTATTCATAATGACAGTCAAATGCGAGATGAAAGAGAACTGGCAAAAGAGAAAAACGGCCGTCATGTTGTGACGATATCAAGTGATAAACCTGATTTAAATGGGATCCCGCCTCACCCAAGACCGAGTGGGCCTTTAGGGAAGAATAGTGAAATTTATTATACTGATCCAAGCAGTGGGAAAGTGACTCACATATGGAAACATAACCCGATTCTACCTGGTGGAGGTAGATGGAAAAAATTATAAATAAAAATTATTATATAAATTTATTTTTAGTATTAAGGAGAATATAAATGAAACCTAATTATTTTTCAATTTCAATGTACCCCACAGTATCTTTTAACGAGGAAGAGATACTGGGGCGTCTTCTGGATGTGTTTGAGTCAAATGAGAAATTTTCTCCTACTCATTGGGGCAACTGTGAAACAATACGGGTAGAATATAATCGTGAAGAAATTATTGAAAAAGTGATTTCGGAGCGTAGGGTATCTGAAGTTCACTTGTATCGTGATAAATCTGTAAACTATAGAGGGAGCTTTCAAGTTAACTTGGGCCATGGCTCATTTTTGGAGTTTGAGTTTCAAAAGTCTATACCCAAAAAAATGTGGCCGGATTTTTTTGAACTATCTGATCAAATCGCAGAAATTGTGAAACCACTTTATGGAGTGGCGCAAATTTGTTGGCCAGTACCCTATCCGTGGAATACGGAACGTGAACGTTTGCTTATGTGGATGAATATATCTTCACTACCTATACCAGTCGAGTTTCTTCCCAACGGTCCCTTGGGGCTAGGAGCTAGAACATATTTTGGTAGTCATGTTTTGGACATGTTTGGCAGAGATTTATTGTTAAATAGTCCAGGAGTTATATCGGAACTGGATTGGGGTGGTATTTGCATAGATCTTTTAAAGGACCCATTAGAGGCTGATGGTGATATATTACTAGATAGTTGGTTACATGTAATGGAATATTTAGAACCAGCTCAAGTAATAGCTATACCAAGTTTTGATGAGGATCGGATGGGGGTATCTTATTCTCCAAATGTCGTTTGGGAGAGTTATCTTAAAAGATAAATCAAAGGAGATAGTAATAATGAAGGAGAATAGCAACAATAGAATAAAAGTCATGGAAATATTAAATCGATCTCAATACAATGATGAGGTAATAGATCAGTTAGATATAAGTGATTTAGACCTTACTTTTTCAGATCTGTCAGAAGTAATGGCAAGGCGCGTTATGGCAAAACGAGTGATGTTGAGAGCTTCTTCATTAATGAGAGCGGCGTTTTATGATTGCGATTTTGAATTGGCTGACTTTAGAAGTTGTAATTTAGAGGAAATCAACATTGCAGATTGTAGGTTTGGCGAAGCGGATTTTTCTAAAGCCAATATGAAATATGCAAAGGTAAATATAAGTAGTTGTTTTGAAACATGTTTTGATGAAGTTGATTTTTCATATGGAGAATTAGTTGGAACAATATTAAATCATGCTACTTTTCGCCATGCAAATTTATCAGGAATCAATGCGGAACAGGCTGACTGTACGGGAACAAATTTCAGCAACGCGAATCTTACAGAAGGTAACTTTGAAAAAGCATATTTAGAAGATGCTAATTTATCAGAAGTAAACGCTAGAAATGCAGATTTTACTGACGCAGATTTAACGGGAGCGACCCTTTTAAATGGTGATTTTACGGGCGCGAATTTTACCGGTGCTAAACTTGACAATGTAGTTTGGACAGGAGCAAAGGTAGAAGGAGCCAAGTTTGACGAAAATGTGAAGGAACAAATCTTAAAAATGATTTAAATATGACGGGAAGTATATAGATTTAAGCACTCGAAAACCTATGATTGGTAGCGAGTGCTTTTTTCTTATAGATATTAAACAATGATAAATAAGTGAAAATTAATATAGATTATTTTTAAGGATTGTTAGATGGATTAAGTTGTGAATATTATATAATTGAAATTAAACTAGTAAAGGTGCGGACTCCGTATCCCAAACCTTTAAAGGTGTAGAAATACTGCCAGATGGAAGTGTCGCTAGATCTGGAACGAACTATAGCGGGAAATTCCAAGAAGCCCATGATGCCTCAAAGGCGAGTATTCAGAGTAGGATCTCGAATTTGGAGAGTGGTGGGG
>NZ_VLTE01000127.1:0-243 GCF_007558965.1 Bacillus sp. HY001
AGGAGAATGCTGGTGGAACACGCTACGATTCAGAAGAACAAATCTTTCATTAAAGGAGTTACATTCTGATGATATTGGCGAAGAAAGTCAGACTGATTCCAACGCCTGAACAAGAACAAGTGCTTAGAAACCATGCTGGAGCTGCAAGATTTGCTTATAACTATTGTAAAAGAATGAGTGATAGATACTATAAGCTATTTGGAAAATCTGTTTCACAGTTAGCTTTACAGAAACGATTTACAA
>NZ_VLTE01000128.1:0-9437 GCF_007558965.1 Bacillus sp. HY001
CGCTTATAAAAGAACAATAGGATAAAACCAGCTAAGGCATATGCGTGTAGAATATCTCCATACCATAGAAAGATAAAGTGGAGTAAACCAAAGAGTAGCAAAATACACAATCTACGGCTAAATAGCTTATATATAGAATATCCTTTTGCTTCCGCGTTTTTTATAAAGATAAAAAATCCTACCCCAAATAAGAATGCAAAAATAGTATAGAATTTTGCTTGTATAAACAAATCTATTAAAAAACGAATCCCTTTATCTGTACCGGAATAACCGGCCTGGTTAAAGGGATCTAGTCCCGTCATAGTAGGTAGATTAGAAAATAGGATACATAGTATGGCTATACCTCTTATTGCGTCTAAAGAATAAATACGGGCGTTTTGTTGCATGTAAATTCCCCTTTCTTAAAAAGAAAAACGAGCACTATATTAACTAGCGCTCGAATTACGTCTCGCAAAGAATCCGTCATATGTAGCAGCTGACACTGCACCTTCTAGGCGTTCAATTTCTTCACCTCTGTTATAAGCTACAACAACTGGAGTGCCAGGAATATCGAACTCTTGAAAGGCACTTTGATTTTCTGGCGTAGAGATATCAATACGATAGATGGTTCTATCATGCTTTTTTGACATACTATTGATATCTGGTGCTGCCTTTTTACAATAATGACAAGTTGGTTGATAGTAGTACGCAATAAACTCTTCATGGGATTGTATTTTTTGCTTTAATTCTTCTTTTGAAATATCTTTAATATTTTCGGGCGATCCTTTTGTTTCTGCAGCTGATACAATTGTTTTGTTTGGTGTTACAGTCTCTGGGTTAACAGATTCATTTTTAGTTAAAGTAAAGATAGCGATACAAGCAACGCATAATGTAGTAACAATTGCTCCAATTTTGTAGACTTTATTCATAGTAAATTCCTCCTTAAAGTAAAAAAAAGGACAAACCTCGCCCGAGTTAACTGGGCGTAAGGTTTGTCCTTCACGCTACGTACAATAGAGTATAAACAATGGAAACAAATTTTCTACTTATATTTTAACATATAATCCATATAAAATACTATATAAATTTTCAACAAAAGCACTAGATTATAAAATTTCACGTACCATATTATTTTTAAACCTATTTACAAAGTAAACAGTACATAGTACAATTCAGTAAGCATCTATTTACTTTGTAAACGGGAGGGTCTGTAATGACAAATTTTATTGATCTGGAAGAACTTGCATTAATCCTAAAAATTAATAGCTCAGAGATTGTAGAAAGAATCGTTAAACAATATACGATGGATTCAAAAGATATTATGGATAGATTTGAAATTAGTAAACAAAGATTGTTAGCTTTAAAAAAGCAAGGTGTACTTAAAGAAATAAAAAAAGGTATATTTATAATACCGGATGCTGAGGAAATGCGAAAAAAACAAGTTGAAGAAAAAAGATTACAGAAGTATTCTAACTACGATTTAACGCCAGCATATAAAAAAATAGAGGAAGATATCTTGATAGTGAATAAACTACGCTTCTTTGATTGCCTAACAATGGTAAATAAAAGTGAAG
Organism: Bacillus sp. HY001; assembly: GCF_007558965.1. Classification (NCBI taxonomy): domain Bacteria; kingdom Bacillati; phylum Bacillota; class Bacilli; order Caryophanales; family Bacillaceae; genus Bacillus; species Bacillus sp. HY001. The sequence goes on from NZ_VLTE01000128.1 coordinate 1,554, forward strand.
ATTCCATGAAATATAATAAGCACTTAGAAAGTACCTTACACTCAATTTATGAAATCTTTAAAGATGGTGGAGTCCTTTACTTTACATTACATAAAGGATTTGATGAGGTCGAAAATTTGCAAGAGCTAAAAGAGTTAGAAATTATACAAAGGAAGTTTACTAAGAATGAATTTATAAAATTTCTAGAATCGGTTGAAATGAGGATTTTGGGAATACAAAAAGTCTTAGGATTCGTTTCTATCTTAAATAATTTAAAAACATTAAAGTAATATTATAATGCATATCATGCTTCCGTTGAGTATTAAACAATTGATGGTTTACAAAAAAATATAGTATGTAAAGTAACTGGTACAGGATCTGTCTTTAGTGATATGTACTTAAAATAAGGATATTTATATAACAATAAATAGAAGGTGAATTAAGTGACGACAAATTATGTATTTACTGGCCACAAGTTTTTGGAATTTGTAGACTCTTCTAAGATTATAGAAGAAGCGAATGAAAAATTAAGTTCTTCTATAAAAATTGAAGATAAAAAGAAATTGAGTACGTATTTTGAAGAAGTAATTAGAAATAATCCTAAAGATAGGTATTTACTTAACACTATATTTTTTGAGCATATAATGTACAGTAGATTAAGAAATATTTTTGTAGATAGATTTAATGTTACAGATAACACGTTAGAGGTTTCGACTTTTAACATGAAAGTAAAGCGAATTCTAGAAAGTTTTAATAACGAAACAAGAATACCGCAAGCACTACTCTCTAAAATGAATGATGGTAAGTATTATTTAATGGATATGTTAGACATAAAGGCTTTAGGTACTAAATTTATTGCAGGCTATGACTATACTACTAATGGAGATAAGGTGAAAACTGCTAGATTTATATTTGTTCAAGTTGTACCTAGAGGAACAAGGATAGGATACTTTATAGCGGGAATAGATATTAATTTCGAAAATGGTACTTGTTTAACAATGATTCGAAATTTAACTGACATAAAAGATATTGAGAATGAAAAAGAGGCAGAATCTAAAAAAAATGATGAGAATAATCAATATGATGATTATCCAAAATCTTTTAATCGCTTGTATTCAACTGTTAAAAATTTGATAGTTGAACCTTTAATTAATTTAGAAAGTATAGATGTGAAGTCAGATAGGAAAGGAATGTATAATTTATGTTCCAATCTTTTACATAATCTATTAGGAGACATCCATGAAGAAGTTTTAAAAGCTACAGAAGAAGAGGTAAAGGATAGCGTCCAAACTATTCTTAGAAAACTATTCCCAAATGATAGTGCATTTATTAAAACTAATACTGCTCCGCTTGGAATGAAAATACAATCGATGTTATGTTCTGCGTTTATAAGCAAAAAGTATAAAACAAAGGATATAGTAAAAATAGCAAAACAGATACCTCTAAAAGGGTATCCAACAAGAATAAAATTTATTTCCAGTAAATTTAGTAAAGGGGCTGCACAATCCGGAGGATCTAAAATTCCTGTTGCCTATACAGATTTATTTCATAGCCTCTATACTGAATTTGAAAAATCATCTGATTTAGAAGAATGGTCTATTTCTTGGTTTTTAGATTTTAGAAATACTAACCCAGATAATTGTTTGGTTTCACAGACTACAATTTATGCTAAGCAGACATCCTTTAGAATAGTATTTTTACAGAAAAAATCACTAGGCAAGGAGTTTATATATCATGTCATTGGAGAACTTAATCATTACCGCTAAACAGGAATTACTCAAGTCGCAAGAAGAGGTTTTAAGTTTACTTGAAACTTTAATTAACACAGTTAATATGCAACCTTTCTCAAAAGAAGATCTTTATCATGCAAAATTAAACGAAAAAGAAATAAACTTTCTTGTGAAACACTTATTACAAGAAAGTTTATTTGAAAAAAGTTATGCCTATGAATGTCTAAAACATGAAGAACATGATGTTGTAGAAGATTTAAACGAAGATTGTGAGTTCTGTGAGCAGAAAATCCATGAAAGTCCATCCCATTTTATTAAAGAAATATTTGAATTAAGAGAGGAGTTTATACAGATGGTAAATTCTAAACAAGAGGAAATGCTAACAAAGTATTTGCAAGAGGAATATATGGATAACTACTTGTTATTGAAAGAAAATGTCGATAAGATAGTCCCATTTTTAGGAGCAGGCGTCTCAAAGCCACTTGGTCTTCCGGATTGGTATGGATTAATTTGGGGTATGAAAGAAAAGCTTCATACAGCAATAGATAAAGAGTACTGTGAAGGTTTAATTAATAGTGGTGATTTCCTAGGTGCTGTAGATACAATACTTGAGTATTCACCAACTTTAAATACTGAGGATAAAATAAAAACATATATAACGAATAAAATAGACAGCGATTTTAATAATCAAGTAGATGAAAGTAAGCATAACATTAGGGATATTATGAATTTGGCTTCTAGTTTTATACTGACTACAAATTATGATAATGCATTAGATGTATATAGGAATAAAGAGAAGGACGGTTATAGTTCTCCTAAGATAATCGAAGATATAGAAAATCTACAGAATCATTTAAATAAAGGTAAAAAGCAAGTTGTTCATTTTCACGGTATGGCAGAAAGGCCTAAAACAATGGTTGTTACGAAAAATGATTATAATGATTTGTATACGGATCGAAAAACAAAAGACTTCCTAAATGGAATTATGTCTGGTAAATTCTTGTTGTTTATTGGATTTTCTTTTAAAGATGTATATTTTAAGGAAATATATAGGGACATTCACAATAGCATAGGCGGTCAGCACTTTATTATTGTGCCTAATTTACATCCCCGTGAGAATAAACAATTATCTCATAGGGGATTAACACCAATTGGTATAAAAGTTCCAACCGAAAGTGATAAGTTTCAGCAAGGCATGGTGGATGCTATTAAATATATAATAAATAGCATCATATAATATATGATAAAAAATCGCCAAATATAAGTTGTAATCCATCTATTCATCTAGTAACGTAAAAAAAGACACTATAGAAAGTGTCTTTTTTTACGTTGACATACTATGAAAGAAAATGTAGTGATTAATCATAATTTGTTGGATGCTTCTTGGTTAAATCTAGTATAACATTAAAACAAACATTTATACATGCAAATTTACATATATTAAGATTTTATCAAATCAGGAGAGTCATCTCAAATACTATTAGGAAAATTAAATTTTTCTATATCTAAAACTAAGTTAGTCTCATTAGGGTCTGATATGAATATCAAACCCTTTTCATTATATGTAATTATTTCACTGCATCTTTTAATTCTTTTCCAGCCTTAAAAGCAGGTACTTTTGAAGCAGCGATTTGCATTTCTTCACCTGTTTGTGGGTTACGTCCTGTACGTGCAGATCTTTCGCGAACCTCAAATGTACCAAATCCAAGAATCTGAACTTTCTCCTCACTTGCTAGTGCCGTTGTAATTGTATCTAATACAGCTTGTGTTGCTGCAGCTGCATCTTTTTGTGTAAGTTCTGCTTTTTCTGCTACTACTTTTGTTAATTCAGTCTTATTCATTTTCTACACCTCGTTATATGTAATTAGGTGACTATTATAACGTGCCTATACTTTTGATGCAATTAGTACTATACCCATAGATTGTTTCTTAGCAGTCTAGATAAAACCATGTTAGTCCTTCTTTAGACTATTTAAAATATAATCTGTGAGTTCACTACTATTAAGCCCTTTTTGCTCTTTTAATTCGTTCATTTCACTAATGAAAGCATTAGTAGAATTAGACTGAAAGAGTAATAACAGTGAAACTGCCTGGTCTAATAGTCTTGTTTTAGGTATATTTGTATCCTCTTTAAGTTTTTCTAATCTTTCATTCAAATCATTGGCTAATGTTGTAGATAATTGTTTTCTATTCACTACTTTATAATGTTTCTTTTTAGTCATATTGAACACCCTTTAACTTTTTCATATTTATATAATAGCATTACTATAGAGTTTCTATCAATTTAATTAAACAACAATAAACTTCATGAAGTTTATTGTTGTTTAATATCTGTGTTCATTATATAATCAATATATAAAGTTTTATTTATTGATTATGAACTATAATTAAACGAAAGGGGGTTACCACGATGGGACTTTTAACTCTTATCATATCAATCTTTATCTTTTCTATAGTTACCCTAGCAACGATTATTGTTCTTTGGCTAAAAACTAAGCAGCTTTATGCTCCAGACATAATTAGATTAACTGGAGCAATTATTTGTTTAATTAGTTCGGGAATTTTACTTATGTTTAAAGATAAATTTGAACCTACTTATAATAATTTGACGGTAACAATTGGTCATTACACAGGGATCTCATTGAATATAACAATTTTATGCTTATTAGGATTCTTCTTGCTGCTTGCTCTTTTTAAAGCAAATAGACTATGAACATAAATTAACTAATAATGGGGGATTTAAATGAATAATTTCAATGATTTGATTAATTTATTTTGGTCTTGTTTATGGATAGTGGGTTGTGTATCTGTATTACTAATTACTTTGATATTAATGAAACGGATGATTTTTGGAAAATCAACATATAGAGGGTATTCTAGTAGTAATAAGAAGGCGATGGGTGTTGCTTTGTTTTCATCTATTACAAGCAATAATGATGATGGAAAAGATTAAAGAAATTAATTCTATTTAAAATTCTTGTTTTTTCTACTTACAGTTTTCCAGTTGTTGAATCAAATTATGTCGTTGTTTTGAGCGAATACAATAATTATGGGAGGGTAACGTAGTATGCAAACACTAGCAATACTAGCAATTTCACTCGTTATAACTGCTGGCGTAATGTTATTATTCGGTATAAATAACGATTTGAGTTCTATTCACGAAAATCCTTTACCTACAGTATTTATAATAGTGACGGTAGCTATTCTTTCCATATCGTTATATTACTCTGGTAAAGATGCAGATCATAATCTTGCAGTACTTGCTATAAACTTGAGAGACCTTGAACAAAAGCAAATAGATGATAAAAATAGACTATTAGAAAATGAACTGGGAACGACTAGCGATAAATTATTAGTCGAAGATTATGAGGATTATACGAAGGTAACCAGTGAAAAAGGGGTATTTAGAGTTATCTTTACACGTGATATGGATGATAATATGATCATCAAAAAGATTACCCCGATTCTAACTAATTAATATAGGAGAGTTCTCCTGTTATTTACTTTGAAAACAATCAATTTATTAAATATATTCAGATGAAAGGACAGATTGCAATGAGCATAAAAAAACCAATGATATTAGCAATTTTATTTTGTGGATTAGTTTTAGGGAGCTTCATTGGAGGGAGTATTCCCTTAAATAAATTCACTATACCATTACTTTTTATAAGCCCTCTTTTACTAGCTGTATCTTTTAAATTTAGGCATTTAGGCGAATACAATTGGAAAGGACAAATTGTATTAATTTGTTTTTCGGTAGGTGTCTTGCTATTGGCTTATGGTGTAATTTACTTTTTCCATGAATTTGCGAATAGCTTTTTTGTTAAACTTGCAACAATCACTAATCAAAAATAGCATTAGAGAAAAGTGGCTTATGGAAAGGTTTGAGTTAAGTTGACAGCATTACAATTCGTAACTTTTTTATTATTGTTTATATGTATTGTTTCAATTGCTATAATCATTATCGGTTCTAATCTACCTGAGATTGCAAAAATTGTTGTATCAGTTGTAATGGTAGGGAGTTTTATAGGATTAATGGTATGCGGGTACTTCCAAACAATTGAACAGGATCAAACGGTTAAACAAAAAAATGAAAGGTTAGCGTACAACGAAAAAAAACAAGAGGAACTGCTAAAAGAAAAGCTCAAATTACCTATTACAGATATTTTAATAGAACCAGTATCAAAAACGGAGTATTACAAGGTGACCACAAATACAGGGATTTATAAATTAGCTTACGCATATGATCCAAATGATAGGGTTATAGGTTTTAAGGAATTTAAGCAAATCACATCTACAATAAACTAAGAAGGTAATTCTGAGCAGTCTAATTACAATTAAAATTATAGAAATAGAGTGAAAACGTAATGTTTATACTCAACGCTTGAAAAAAAGCTTAGTTAACTAATTAAAAGGAGCTTTTACATGTTAGAGAATCTTGAAATGAGAAAAAAGCAACACGAAATAAATATAAAAAAATATAAAAAAATTCAAAAGTACTACAATCCATTTTTGTGGACAATCTCAATTATCTATTTTCTCTATTTCATGATCATTGATAATTCTCTTTCAGTACATCTATTACTTTCTTTCGTTATCGGCTTGATTCTTTGGAGTATAGGCCTAGCTATTAATTTGAAACTCGTGAACGAATTAAAAGGAAAGGGAAAAATCTTAAATATAGAAACAATAAACGAAATGAAAAATAACAAATATATGAGTCCAGGAAGAAAAGAACGTTATATCACAGATTATAATGCAACGAAAGATGGATTAGAAAAGATAATGATTTATGCTAACTTTATGTTAGAAGCTAAAGAGAGAGAAAACGAAATAAAAGATGATAATAGTAATTTAGATATGTAATTGTAGCGAGAGGAGCATGAAATTATGTCGATAGAACAGTATATTAATCTTCGTAAAAGAGGGAAAAAAATTGAGGAGATTCAAAAACAATCACTTTTAAGTGAAGCTACACTTTTAACATTAGAACTAGGCTATAAATGTTATGAAAAAAACATTTCGTTGGATAAAGCAATTAATCTTATCGATAAAATTGTAGTATTAAATGCAAATGATACCCAAAATACATCATTTAGTACGTCTGTCCATATGTGATAGATAGATCCGAAGGAGAAAGAGCAAATGCCTAAAGAAGAAATGAAAATGAGTATAGATGAAATAAAAAATGCCATATTGAATCCAGATTTAATCAAATGTTTGCATGGTGTTAACATATCTAATCAATGGGGAGCAATAAATGGTAGACAATTGTTATTAGATGTATATAGATTATGTGAGAAACATGAAGATTTATTAAAAGAACTGAACGATTTAAAAAACAAATAAAAGGGTGGTAAAGCATGAAATCAACAGGTGTTACACGTAAAATAGATGAATTAGGACGTATTGTTCTACCGAAAGAATTGAGAAGAACATTAGGAATCGCAGAAAAAGATCCTATAGAAATATTTGTAGAAGGTGAAAAGATAATACTACAAAAATACAAGTCATATGATGCTTGTACAATAACTGGTGATATTTCAGAAAAAAACATGTCATTAGCTAATGGACAAATTGTTCTTAGTCCTGAAGGGGCTGAACTTTTAATTAAAGAAATTCAGCAACACTTAGTAAAGTAAGAATTATTTTATACAGTTATAAACCATATTAAAAGTATTTCACGATACAATTTAAGAGAGAGGAACACTATAAAAATGAAAAAATTAACTTTTCTTAAATTAGCCTTATTAGTTTTATATGTAATGGTTGGACTGAACATATTATTAAAAGCTGACGTTGAAACTCTTATGCAAATAGCTGAAGAACAAGCTGTCATACTCCAAAGAATAATCCTGATATTTGTCTTTATTGGAACTCTATTAACATCTCTTTACTATATCACTCTTCAAAAAGAACAAGCAGATGAGAGGAAAAAAGCAAAATCGTTATTTGCTATGTATATAGTTGTTACAATTATGGCACTGTTTTCTAGTGACATAGCTAATTACATTAAAGATTTTATTTAACCTAATAACATCTATTCATATATATATAAAGAAAAAAGACATCCATATGTTAAATATATATAACCATTATTAAACATTAAAATATAAAGCTTGTATCGACGATTACCTGGTAATTTTCGATACAGGCTTTTTTTACTTATTCGCTA
>NZ_VLTE01000129.1:0-40136 GCF_007558965.1 Bacillus sp. HY001
TTTTCTATTTCCTCTGTTACAGCACTTATAAACTCCCATAGTACCTTTGCACCTAATAGTTCTGCTAATCGTTTTTCACGCATTTCAAATGTTTTCATGTTCATGTAAATCCCCCTATAATTTATATATAATGATAAAAACATTATAATTTTATGTAAAATTGCCTAATACATTTTCTAAGCTTACATTTCTAAAAAATCACTACAGCATCTTAAAAGTCTAACATTATTCAACACACTTCGTGTTGTTCCGAATCAAAAAAAATTATTTGGACTGTAACACCATAGAAATTAGCTAATTTTATTTTTATATTATCTCGTGGGATTCTCTGTCCATTTTCATACATCTGTAATGTACTAATACTGATTCCCACTGCTTTTGCCACCTCTTCTCTAGATCTTCCATTTCTTAAGTTAATTAGATTTTCAGCTACTCTTTCATAATTCATACATTCTCACCCCTAAAACCACATTTCGTGTTGTTAATTAAAATATAAACCGCACAATTTGTGTTGTCAATAGATTATAATTATCAACTTTTAAAAATTTTAATTATTTAACACATAATGTGTTAATATATTATCAGGTGATAGAATGAAAACGTTTGGAAATATAATTCGTGATTTAAGAAAACAAAAAGGCATTACACAAAAAGAACTTGCCCAATCACTTCAACTAAGTGAAAGTACAATTGGTATGTATGAACGCAATGAACGTCAACCTGATTACAATACCTTGATACGTATAGCAGATTACTTTAATGTGTCTACTGATTTTCTTCTAGGGCGAGATTTTAATGTTAAAGAGGACAGAAACAATAAAGAACTAGATCAATGGTTAAATGATATAAAACTTGCTCCATCCCAAAAGCGTGAAGAATTAAAACGTTTTTGGAATTTTATAATGCAAGAAGAAAACTAATAAATTAAACCCCACCTTGACAGGGTGGAGGTCGCTGGTTCGAGACCAGTCGGGATCATACGAAAAACCCCTTGATAATCAAGGGGTTTTCTTTATGTAGCAGACCTTTGTATTTTTTTAAAAGGTCAATTCTTTGCTTCTTGGTCAAGATTTGGTCAATAACTCTCTTTTGGTCAACGGTTCCGTATTTTGTGTGGATTTTAATTAACCATGTATATTACTTCCTAATTCTGAGATGTATTAAAATAGCAGGGTGAAAAATGGCTTTCCTAACGCTGACAGCGTAGAGGTCAGCGATTCCCCCCACTTTTTTTTGTTTCCGTTTCCTATCTGCACCATATTTAATGGTGAATTGATAGTATCAACTATTTCCTTTTTTAAGAATAGATAGCTTGTTGCTCCGAGGCTCTTTTGAATGTAATACCTGTATCAATTGCTTCAAAGTGTTTTTCACCGCAACGAATCTTTGCTAATTCCGTAGGACGTAAATCTTCTGCAGCAGTGCTACCTTTCGTTTCAACAATGAAGTATAATTTATCTTTTCCATCTTGCTGCAGTAATAATGCCCAGTCAGGATTGTAAGTTCCCAATGGAGTTTTAATTTTAAATTCTGTTGGCAGTTTAATATAAAATTTCACATTATGATCTTGTTCACAAGCCTGAGCAAATTCACGTTCCACAGCTGAATCGACAATAACATGATCATATGGAGAACGTTTGTCGTGAACTGGAACGACAGAGTCTTTGTAACTTTCTATTTCTTCTTGTACAAATAGGGACTGTTCATAAACTTCCCCATTCGGTAATTTCTCATATTTAATACCGTCTACTATAGCCAAGCTTTTGGCGGAATTTATAATACGAGTTGTTTCCATCATGTAAGCTTGCGGATTCCGTCTAAAATCACGTAAAGTATCACTCTGTTTCAAAATGGCAATTAGTGTTTTACGTGTTAATTTCGTTTCATTTTGTAAATACGTTAAAAGATCTGGTGCTTTTTTATATTGCTGCTCAGACGTAGCAAAAGTTGTTTGTTCCTCTTTCACTGTCATTATACCTGATCCCGTTGTTTCTAATCTATGTCGCTCATATTCAAGTCTAGTAATTCGGACTTCAAGTTCTTCAGATAATTTATTTGCCGCTTGTTCTATAAATGACTTCGAATCGAGCCGAATTGAATACTTTGTTTTATATTTAATTCGCTCCCAAAGCTCTATAAACGGACCAGCAAGTGCTTCTTTGTTTAATTTTATAGAAATTTTATTGTCATGATCTTTGATTTCAATTTTATCAATATTGAATTTTTCTTGAATCGCAGCTGTTATTTTTTCTTTCATATCCTCTGCAATTTCTTTAAAGCTTTCTGGAATGTCAAATGAGCCTTCTTTAATTACTTTAGCTAATGCTTCTGTCCCTTTGTTTTTAGCATCTAAATATTTTCTTTCTTTTAAATAGGTAACTAATTCCTTAGATTTTTGATGACCGAGTGGTGTTTTGAAACCTGTTTCAGGATCGACAGCAATCACTAATGAACTGAAAAAGTCATCTGCAAATGCGCCAAATTCAATGCCTTCTTCTTCGTATTCTTTCTGCAGACCAGAGGCGAACTCCTCATAGCTTTCATTTGCCATAATTGTAAGTGTGTTGACTTCAAAACCTGGCACTCGTTCACCTTCTTGGTTGACTGCAATCCGTAGGCCCCGGCCAATTTTTTGACGTTTTGTAATGGTATCCTTTGTTTCGATTAATGTACAGATTTGAAAGACGTTTGGATTATCCCAACCTTCTTTTAATGCAGAATGCGAGAAAATAAAGCGAAGTTTATGCGCTTTTTTAACATTCCCTTTTTCTTCGTCATAGAAAGTAAGCAAGTCTTCTTTATCTTTCATAATGATTTGATACGTACTTTCATCTGATTGACTAGTTCCATTCGTATTTTTGATTTTTCCTTTCCCATCAACAGAGAAATACCCATCATGTACTTCAGAAACTGGTGCATGGCAATCACGTAATGCTTTATATTTCTCGGAGCAAATGACATCTTCGTACTCTTCTTCAAATATTTTTGCATATTCTCCTAAAATACGATTATTATCAGAATCATATTGTCGATAGTTTGCTACATTATCAATAAAGAATAAACTAAGAACCTTAATACCAATTGGGTTTAGTTTTAATTCTTTATTTAAATGTTCTTCAATCGTTTTACGAATTTGGGCCCGTTTTACTTGTAAGTCATTCTCAATGGCTTGACTTAAACGAATAATTGACGGCTCTCCTGAAAACTCAATGTACTCATTTCCTAGCTTAGCTGATATGTCTTTTACAAAACCAACTTGTTCATATGCGGCAATACGTTTTGATTTAAGATAAACATCATCATCTTTTTTTAGTTTAATTTCTTTTTTCTCGATACTTGTTTTGTTTTTTACATACATTTCAACTGTGGCTGTAATCGATGTCTTTGTAGCTTTTATGCCAATCAACTTCATATATGCTTCATTTCCATCAATTGATTTCTTAATGCCAGCAACTTCAATTTGCTTTACTAATTTTTGCTGATAGGCTTCTACAGGACCTAGCTTATAAAGTAAAGGATAGCTTTTATTTTTATGTGTTGCCGAAAAGCGAAAAATCATTGATGGATTTAAAGTAGCAATGGCTTTCTGTGCATTTTCCGTATTATCAACGCTTTGTGGTTCATCAATAATAACGATCGGATTTGTTTCACTTACCAACTCTTTTGGCGAAATACCATAAAGCGAGTCCATATCCTCTCGATTGAAAATCTTATCATTACTATTAAAAGACTGGATATTAATAATCATAATTTCCACATCATCATTCGTTGCAAAAGCTTGAATATTATCTAAGTTTTTGCTGTCATACATAAATGCCCGATAAACAATTCCCTGCATTTGTGCTTTAAAATATTCTTTTGTCATACTAATCGACTTCATAACCCCTTCTTTAATCGCAACAGAAGGTACAACAATAATAAACTTTGTAAAGCCATATTTTCTATTTAATTCAAGAATGGATTTTAAGTAGACAAAAGTTTTTCCCGTTCCTGTTTCCATTTCAATATTAAATTGAGGGAATGGTGTTGGAATGGACTCTGAAATTGGAATCCTTTGTCCCATTTGAATTTGTTGGACATTTTGTAATAGCTTACTAACGGATAAATCTATTTTATTACCTATTCCTTTATCACCAAATAATTTTCCTTGTGCATCTTGATCCATAATTGTAAATTCGGATTTACGTACTTGCTGACCATCAAACGCTTGAATTATGGATTGAATCGATGCATCTTGGTAATCAAGCTCTCTAAATTGAATTTTCATGCGGCTCACCTCTAAATCGTAAGCAAGTTATCTTCTGGATAACCTGCACCCTTTAACAGTTCGATACAATTCAATTTCTCTGAATCATTCCCCTCAAATCCTGCATCACTAAATACAACGCTACTCGTCTCAATACCATATTCATCACGTTTTGCAATAATCGCTTTTGCAATGTTTGTATTGATGTGGTCTGCTAAGCAAATAAATAGATTACCAAAGGCGATATCATATATAGTCTTTCCATCTACTTCGAATGTTTCAATTGGATACGTTAGCTCCAAGCCATGTTTTAGCATAATCTCATAGACAATATCTAATTCAGTCCGACCCTCGATAAGCGGATTCTCATGATATTCCATTTGCTCTTCAATATTTTCAAAATCCGCATTCCACTCACGAATATTCGATGTATCAAGCTTTAATACTTTGAAGCCAATATCCAAACTCTCTGGATCTACTGTATTTTCATCTAACATTCCAGCTGCTTTCTGCTTTTCAACTAACTCTTGTTTAATCTTCTCACCAGCACGACGAATACGTTCTTCCCCAATATCACAAATTGTAAGATATCCTTCTTTATAAGCTTCAGAGTTCTCTTCTAAAACTTCTGGTAATTGTGCTAAAATAAATTTTCTTTGCCCTTGATCTTCTGAATTTAATTTCATAATGGCTTGTGCCGCTGTTGCAGAACCTGAGAAAAAGTCTAAGTATATTCCATCCTTTTCCTCTACTTCATTTACAGTAAATGAAAATAAGTACTTTATTAATTCAGATGGTTTGGGAAAATTAAAAATTTTATTACTACCCAAAGTTTCTTCTATTTCTTTAGTTCCCTGTTGTGTAAATGGGCCATTCAGTAAAGAAAGTGGCTTTCCTTTTCTCATTGTTCCATCAATATTTTTTAAATATTTTTTAGCTCTCACACTATATGTTCCATCATTTTTCTTATTAAAAACTACCTCATTATTTTTTATCGCTTCTAATAATCTTGATTTTTCCCAAACCCATTGTTTTCTAGGAACAATGGTCTCACCATTATATTCAATTGTATATTGTAAATTTGCTCTATCATCGAGGCTACGAGTCATAAGTGGCTGTGTAACATACCCACCTCTCATGGAATAATGCTCATCTTTATTTTTATTGTATTCCGAAATTTGATCTTCATTTAGTGGTGCCTCAATATTTAAAATAGGGGTTTTTGAGTAACACAGAATGTACTCATGTACTCCTATAAATCCTTTTGTCTTAGCACCAGCACCATATTTATTTCTCCAGACAATTTCTTGAACTAGATTCCTTTCACCAAAAATTTCATTACATATTTTCTTTAAATTTTCCATTTCGTTTTCATCTATAGAAATAAAAATAAGACCATTATCCATTAATAAATTTCTAGCAAGTTTTATTCTTGGATACATCATATTAAGCCAATCTGAATGATAACGACCATTTGCTTCCGTGTTAGTAGATGTCGAATTTCCTTCCACATCGATTTGCCCTGTTTCTCTTAAATAGTGAATTATACTACTTTTAAAATCATCTTTATAAACAAAATCGTTTCCTGTATTATATGGTGGATCAATATAGATCATCTTAATTTTTCCATTATACGATTTTTGTAAAAGCTTCAATACTTCTAAGTTATCCCCTTCAATATAAAGGTTCTCTGTCGTATCAAAGTTTTTACTTTTTTCTGGGACTGGGCGTAGTGTTCCTTTAGATGGTTTTTGGGCACCTAAGATGGTTTGTTTTTTTCCGTGCCATGTGAATTGATAGCGCTCATTATTGTCTTCTACTACTTCTCCGAGTACAGTCCTTAACATATCAAAATCTATTTTTTCACCGTCAGTTAATACTTCTGGGAATAGTTCTTTTAGACGTTCGATATTTTGCTTAGTAATCTCTATTGATTCACCATTCATTTTGTTGACCATGTTGTTGCTCCTTTTCGATTATTGCTTGTTTGGCACTTTTTAGTTTGTTTGCCTTGAATTGCAAAGCAATTCGTTTATTCATTTGTTTTTCCCGCTTTGCTTGACCGACTAATTGTTCAATTTGTCGGTCAAGGTCTTTTAATTGTTGCAAAATATTGTTCTCTAACTTGATAGGTCGATTAATATTATACTTATTCTTTAATTCAATTTGTAGCAATTGCTCCAACCATGAATGATAAACCGTTTTTAAGTTTGCGTTATCCATTTTCGGAAAACTCAACTGCTCTTCTACTTGTTCAATTGAAATGGTTTCATCGATTTCAACGATTGTATCCATTGATAATAGATGCGTCTGCTTTTGCTTATGATGTGTGGCCAATACCCAACGCGTTTTTTTTCCATGTGTAAATAATATTACAAGCGGGTACGGCATGATGTTTGCAAATACTTTATACACCTCAACTGCTTTTCTGAAATGATTAACATCGATACAATAAAAATGTATTTCTTCAAAACGTTCTGTCTCATCTTCGAATATCTGAATATTCGCGTTATTCGGGCTGATAATCGAAAGTAGACGTATCCCTCGTGAGACGACGTTTTCAGAAACAATTTTTTTCTGGCCCCCACTTAACTTTGGCTCCAGTTTATTGTAAGGAAATGTTCTTAACACATGGGTTGATTTCGGAAGTTGAATGGACCTTAGTAATTGTTCTTCGTTCATCTCGATTCACCTTTAATCACTAAAAATGAAATGAGCTCGATATCATCAAAATCGAAGTCCATATTGGTTTGAATGCTTGTTCCACCAATCGAGAAGAAACTATCAAATGCTGTATCTTCTTGTTTATCTTTTATAATATCCACCGCCTGTTTCATTAAGTCTATATACGTTGACATATCTGTCGCATCATTTGTTTCTTCATTAAATTGTACCATTAAATTCTCTAATGGCTCGCTTTGTCCAAGCGCTAGTTTACGATAGATGTCTAAAATATGTTTCGCATTTGTATAATGAATATGAGTTTGTCCATGTTCCGTCACATATAATAAAATATACGGTGTTAAGCTATTATTCTTCATTTCAATGACACCATGTTGTTTAAAACAGAAAATCACACCGGGCTCTGCCTCTTTAAATTCCGCATTCGACGTAATAGCATACATTCCCTTTGGTGCTTGTGCTAACTGCTTTTTGTATTTTTTTAAAGTACCGCTCAAATCGCTTTTAAAATCAGTATATGTTAAATTTGTAATAGAAATTGCTCCTGATACTTCTTCTAAGTTAACGACCTCATTTTGCAAGGTTTTCAATTGATTGCGTCGATATTCTATATCATTCATTTCCTTCCCTGACGTATCAAATATATCTTCTTCACCTGAAGCAGATGTATTTAATATTTTCATACGCCCTTTTACGCGATCTTCCAAATTAATATATTCATCCAAATCCATATTCGGCCAAAAGTTTACTAACTGAATTTCTTTATTCGTAGAACCGATACGATCAATACGACCGAAACGTTGAATGACACGGACTGGATTCCAATGAATATCATAATTAATTAGATAGTCGCAATCTTGTAAGTTCTGACCCTCTGAAATACAGTCTGTCGCAAATAAAATATCAATCTCTTCTGTTTTCTTAGGATCAATTTTGATACGTTCTTTTGATTTAGGAGAGAAATTCATTAACACATCATTAATATCTTTTACACGAACTCCTTTTAATGTCGTTTTATTAGCCCCATTTCCGACAATCATTGCTGAGTGCAAACCAAGTTCTCGTAATTCTTCCGCAAGTTGGTCATATAAGTATTTCACCGTATCAGCAAAGGCCGAAAACACGATAATTTTTTTATTTCCTTCATTTATTGGGTATGCGACTTTGTTTTTAATGGTTGCTCTTAACTCATGAAGCTTCGCATCACGACTTGCGATAATTTGTTCTGATTGCTGTAGTAACTCTTTTAGTATCATTAAGTCGTATTGCAAGTCACCACGCCATTTAAGGGCATCGATATCTGTTAAGTGAATTTGGACCTTTTCACTCCCAACGGTTATCGCTTCTAACTGTTCATCGTCAAAATCAATGGCTTCATCATAATTTTCTTGAAGCATGACACTTTTATGAAGAGATAATAATTGTAGCGTTTGTTCTATTCGTGTCACTAATTTTTGCAAAGTTAAATTAAATGAAGAAATCGAGCTTTCCAAACGTTTAAATAGATTTACTTTCATTAACGCAGCAACGGCAAATTCACGGTCGGTTTGCTTAAATGTACTTTTTCCATCTTTTACTTTCGTATCGTATAGATCCTCATAAAAATTCCGTTTTTGCGATAATACATACTTCATCGGTTGATACATACTAAAGCTTAATGACTCTAACCGCTCATTTACTTGTGATAGCTGCATAAACATTTGTTGGACATCGATGTCTGCTTTAATGGAAATGGGTTTTAAACGCGTCGGAAATTGGCCAATATCTTTCACGTTATAATATTTTTCAATATGCTTGCGACTTCGGGCGATCGATAGTAAATCTAGAAGTTGAAAATATTCTGGATTCACCATATTTAAAAAAGTTTCTGTTGTTCGGTTTTCTTCTGGTAAATTGGTCCAACGATTAAACGCAGCTTGAGCTGTCTTTAATGTATAATCAATTGATTCAATTCCTTCTTTTTCTAGTGCCGCATCGTTATCTTCTGTAATAAATGCAATCTGGTTTTTAATATCGTTCATTTTGTTGTTAACAGGGGTTGCAGATAATAACAGAACTTTCGTTTTTACCCCTTTTTTAATAATATCCTGCATTAACTTTTGATAACGCGTTAACCTATCTTTACGCGCACTATTGTTTCTGAAATTATGTGATTCATCAATGACCACTAGGTCATAATTAGACCAGTTGATTGTATCAAGGCGAATTTCACCTGAATATCCTTGATCACGACTTAAATCAGTATGGTTAAGTACATCATAATTAAAGCGGTCTGCACTTAACGAGTTACGCTTATCATTTTGTGTATAAACGGTCCAGTTATCTCGCAATTTTTTTGGGCACAGAACTAAAACGCGATCATTTCGAAGTTCATAATATTTGATAACTGCCAGGGCTGAGAATGTTTTCCCCAAACCGACACTATCAGCTAATATACAGCCGTTATATTTCTCCATTTTATCAATGATACCAATGATCCCATCACGTTGGAAAGGGTATAACTTATTCCATATGACTGTGTCCTTAAAGTTCGTGCCTTCTTTTATTATATTATCCTCCGAAAGTCCTTCTAGGTTTTCCGAAAAAATATGATATAGAGTAACAAAGTATAACCACTCAGGTGAATTTTCTTGAGAAATCAATTGAAGCTGCTGTAATACTTCTTGGGTTACATCTTTTACTTTCGTTTCATCATTCCAAATACGATTAAATTCATTCATTAATTGATTAGTTAAAGAACCACCATTAAAAATAACAGGGAAGCTTGCTAAGCGATTGGATTGAGTAATGCCTAATCCATCTGCTGTAAACTCAATTTCCGACTGGATTTGGACATCTCGATCTTTATCATTTTGTACAATCATTTGTTTAGGAAAGGCGTTTTCTCCTAAAATAGTTTTAAACTGAGCTTTTCCTTGAATCCATTTTTCCGCTTCTATCGCTATCGATTTGGAGATCATTTTATTTCGTAAAGGCAGCTCAAAATCATTTCCATCAAATGTTGGATAATTTTCTTTATTAACTTTTAGTTTGTATTGATAATTTTGATCCTGCTCATGTTCGTAAAAAGTTGGCTGTGTATATAAAAAGCGGAATTCCTTTGCCTTAGTTAATTCTTTTTTTAGTTCTTCAAAAGCATATATACTAAAGTAGGCTGATGCTACAGCGATCTTAGACCCCTTTTTCACTTCATCTTTTAATGTTTGGATTAACGTATTGTCACCTTTATTATCAACTAATTTAATATCCAATTATCTGTCACCTCAACCTCACTAACGCAATTTTATATATTTAGTAGATTATCAAAGTAACCATCTTTTTCATTCTGATTAATATTGATTAATGTTCTCCGATCAAGCAGCATATTTCCCCATTCACAGGTAGTCTCAGCAACGAACGTACAAGCATGACAAGCTGCTCCATTCGCTGTTGTATGATATTCAAAATCTCCATCGGAACATATTGGATCAGAAGAACAATAGCTCATATTTTCTAAGGCTCGAAGAATTATAGGATATAATTTATCGCTTTGAGCTAAGCTCGTTAATCCTCCTAAGCTTCCTTCTGAATCTCCTGAAGCTGTATAAATCAATACTCCATGCATGCCATCCATTGTATAAATACGTTCTTTTAAAGAAGTTGTTGTATAACCGCAATAGGCAGCTAATTCCCTTAATAATGCATGACTAAATGTATGAATTAAAATTTGTCTTGGTTCAAAATGAAGAAGTGAGTTATCAAACTCCTCGCGATAGTTGTTGTATGCCTGAAATATTTCTTTTGTTATTTGTTCCTTCGCTTCCCATTTTCTAAGTTTTGCTAAATTAAATTTTACAAATATTCCCTCGCCATAATTCCGAACAGCTGGCAACCACTTTTCTTCTTTTTTAACAACTGGCTGTAATTCAACAGGATCATCACTTAATCGATCAATATAGTCAAGGCGGGTAAATCCTTGTAATACTTGAACTTCTGGAACGGAATCCACACGGTATATCGCATCAAAATACGGTACTAGATCTGGATGCATTTCTACTTTTGATGATGTGAATTTTTGCTCATCTACGTGATTTTGGATTAGGGTGTTCCATTCTTGCTTACGAATAGATTCATAGGTTGTACTTTCTTCAATAGAAATTTCGCCGTTTAGATAATTTTTGATGATTGGAATAAACTCAGTTGATATTTTAAGAAACTTACACGCCATTTTAAGCCCTATTTCCCCTGACTCTTCGTATGCCTCCCTAAAGTCGGCTTCATTACTTTTCACAATATACAAGATATCTTGTTCTGAACTTGATGACGTTAAAGGAACTTGTAAAAAGCTAATAACGGCCGGAGCATAAACATTCGATGCTCCACGTAATGTCGTCTTCATCTTGCAACCACATTTTTCGTTGGCATTTGGACCAATCCATGGGCGTTCACCTTTACACGTAAATAAGCTGTGCTTTTGCTCATCAGATTTCATAATAGAACCAAGACTCTCACTATGCTGGCAATGGAGACAAATAACGTGTAAATCAGACAAGGACCCGCTATTCCCTCTCGTTATTAATTTCAATTTTGGTTCCTTGGTACTTTCAGTGCATTGGTGATTGCGATGTACCCACTCATTATATGGAAAATCAGAAATATGTCCTTTTTCACAAACTAATACGAAACGACTTGCATACAAATCTTTTTCTTCACCTTTTTGTTTACAGAAATAACATTGCTGGTTATCGTATGTTGTCATCCGATGACATGAAGGACATATCTTCCATTTTGGAAAATCTATCGCTTTTATTTTTTGACGATCCGGATTTTCGTTTAAAACCCTTACATGATTAACACCTATTATCGAGGTAATACGCACATCATCTTCTCTCGTAGCGTTCCAAGTATTCCATTGATCTGCTGCTTTGATCATCACGCTTTTTTCCATTAAATCAACTATGGATCCTGGACCAGATTGATAGATTAATTGGGATGGTCTAATCGTTTCTTTGACCGTCATGATTTTAGCACCTCGATTTCAATTGCTCCTTCCACATTTCGTAAAGACATCATTGCTGGACGGGCATCTTCTATTTTCCCTTTTTCATTGAAGCCTTTCAATAGATGATACTTAACCCATTCTGATTTTCGATAGGTCAATTTTTGCTCTCTATATTTTTCCGCAGTGGAAATCCACCATTTAATTAATTCCTGTATCTCGTGTTCAATTGATTCATCGTTTGCATCTTTTACACGTTCTAGAAAAGCGTGAATACTATTTTCGAGTTCTTCTTCTAGCTTTAATACATTACATGGACTTTGCTCTGCATTTACATCCATTATTGTTTGACGAATATAGCCTATAAATGCCCCAGTAAGTCCTTTGTGCAATGTTCCTTTTGCAAAAGGGGTGACACTCATCGTCTCCACATGACGATATAAGGATTGATGGTAAGCTCTGAATCGTTCAAAATGTGATATATCTCTTGAACGCATGGAATTTAACAATACAAACACAAGTCCAGGATATTGTCGACCCACACGACTCGTCGCTTGAATATATTCAGATGTTGTTTTTGGCTGACCTTGTACAATCATTGTTCCTAAGCGATCAACATCGACACCAACTGAAATCATATTTGTTGCAAGTACACCGTCTAATGCTCCACCTTCATACATCGTTTTTTCCATCTGATTTAATAGTTGTGGAATTTCATGGGCTTTTTTACGGCTTGTTAATTCCTCAATTACTAAATCATGATTAAACGTTTCATTAGGATCTAACATATTTAGACGACTAATAATCTCATCTTTAAAAGTTGTCATCATTCCTGCTAATTCTTTCACTGTATTAAAGTAACCAAGCATAGTGTAGTAAGGATCAACTTTAAACTTTGCTTGACTTCTAGTAATGGTTGTATACGCACTATACATATGAATCGCTTGAATTTTATTACTTACTCCTGGTGCACAAACCCCAACATAAAAACGACCATGTTTTTCAACTGTCGGTATTTCTTCGGATACAAAATTATCATTCGCTTTTTGAACTGCAAGTGGGAATTGCATCATTGAACGACCATATAGTGCCTTAATTTGCTCTTCAGCACCACTTATCGTAGCCGTAGATGCAATGACTTTTGCCGGTATTCCATTATGATGCGTTAATAAATCAATCGCCACTTCGTATAAGCCTGTTAATGATCCGAGTGGACCTGAAATTAAATGAAGCTCATCTTGAATGATTAGCTCTGGAGGCTTTAACCGATTAACAGAACTGTATCCTCTAGTTTTTGTATTACTATATTTAAAACCGTAGTCTACGCTATATAAATTTTTGTTGCCAAATAACTCGTGCATTTCCTTTTTCCAAGGAAGTTGGGCAATTTTATCAACTGTGCCAATTAAAAGTGTTGGGAGCTTTTGATAAATTGCTTCATCAACCGTATAGACTGGTATTCCATGTTTAAATGAACATTCTTCATTTGCACAACAGATTTTTTGGTACTTACTAGTAATTTCATATTGCTCGTGAGTTAATTCTGTACCACACCAAGGACAGTGCAATAGTTGAATCGGATTGCCCAATTTCACTTCTTGACCATCACGAATCTGTTCTAATTTCTCGATAGCATCTTCAAATGTATTCGGAGAAGAATCCGCCCCAATCCAAAGCCCAATACTGAATGGCTCCATACCTAATTGCTTTAGATTATGCTTTCTTAACATTTCGGCTGCACAGATTAATGCTGCAGCTCGCTGGAACTGTTGCGTAGTTAATAAACGTAATGTATACCGCATAAATACAGTGACACCTGCATATTTATCAACTTGGTCAGGTGCTAACAATCGTCGATAAGCCATTGTGTAGGCTGCAACTCCTAAATACGCCTCTGTCTTTCCTCCACCTGTTGGAAACCAAATTAAATCGACAATTTTTCGATCTTCATGTTGCTCATTAGATACACCTGCAATATTCATTAACAAAAAGACAAGTTGGAAAAGACGCCATTCACCAGTTAATTCTGGCTTGACTCGCTTTTTCTCCGCTCGATATACTTGAGCCACTTTTGAATATGCTCTTTGTAATACCATTGCCTTATTAGCAAACTGGAAGGCTAAATATTCTAAAGATTGATCACTCTTTGTAACAAGTTGTATTCCTTCTTCTAAGCGTTTGATAATTTTCTCTACTTGTTGAACATTTTTCATCGCTTCCTGTTTTAAATGGTCAGGTAGTTCTTCAACAATTTCCTTCTGCTCTTCTAACCATTTCTTAAATGCATGTGGTATAATACTAAGTTTTTCACGTAATTGTTTTGCAGACATTTCACTAAGTTCTTTCATGAGAAACGACTGATTTTCAATTTTACGATGTTCAACACTCGGTAATTCATATCGCGGCACCCAGGTCGAATAAATCGTTGTATGTCTTTCTGCTTCAACCCAATCTACCCCAACACCATGACCAACAGCTATTTCCTCTTTATCACGGTATAACAATTCTTCTTGTAAGTGATAGACATCAGCCTTTGATGTAAACACACCTAAATTCTCTTTAGGTACATTTACTTTCAATTGACATTGAAACATCACTTCACTTTGTTCTGGGTATTCAGTACGTTTAAGTGAATTAACAAGGAAAATACTGACATGATAAAGATTGTTTCGATAAGAAATAGCATATCGAACCTTTCCAACTTTGGAGTTGTTGTTATTTGTTAGAAATTCTGAAGTTGCCTTCCGTAAGTCTATTTTCCATTTTTCTTGATGAAATTCTCGTTTATGTTCTTGCCCTTCATATGTGGCCCAGCTTGCTTCAATTTCAATTGGGACTAATTTTTTTAACTTGAAGCTGAACCCCATACTAGAAGGCCTAAAAATTTTTCTTGTTTTTAATTGTTCATCGATTTCTTCTTCAGCAATTTCAACATGTGTTTCGATTACGTTCTCTTTTTCGTTTACAACATCTGAAGTAGCACCAAGCGGAACTAATTTGCCTGTTAAATAAAGTACCATGGGACGAATCTTCGAACCTAATATTTCATCATCACTGCGAGGGCCTACTAAAAATGTTTCTAATTCATCAATTAAATTACTTCGAATATTTTGATAGGCAAGCACCCATTTCACTTCCTTTTATATTCCATTTCTTTAATAATAAGCTTTCCAAACATAAAATTTATGCTTTACGTCACAGAAATCTTTGCATCCTTCTTTAAATATGATTCCAAAGCATCCCCAACAAGACCTTTGAACCCTTAAAAACTTTTCATACTATTTTCCTATATCTATTCTATCGAATTTTAATAATAGATTAAATCTATTTTACAAAAAAAGAATCCAATAGCTACCTCTGGCATACAATGCCACGCTCCTCATCAAGCATATGAATAAAACGTCGGTCATGACTTGAAAGTAGCTCAAGCCCTATATCTGCCATATGACTATTAAAATGCGTGCAGTTCCTATTTTCTTATACTCAAAATGAAGGTATTCCTCCAAGAGTTCGATTTCCTTTACTTCTTTTATTGCTTTACTATTCAATACAGGTATCTCAAATAAGTATTTTATTTTCCATTCATCATAAAGAACATAAAATTGTTTTTTCCCACTTAACAGTCAAGGTTGGTCACATGGATATAATTGTGGAGAAACAGTATGATCTTTTGAATAGTTGTCATTTACTTGTCTTATCTAGAAGAATATGTACAAAATAAAAAGCAGCCTGGTGCGAAAGCGAACGGTGTGGACTTCTATCAATACCTTATGAAATCACTGACAGATCTACCAAATCTAACCATTCATCGAAACCCATAAATTTCAAATCAATGTATGCCTTAGTCAAAAAACATGTAAACAACATGTGGAAAATAAAATAGCCGTATATCTGATAAAAAACAATGATATACGACTATCTGTGATATGTACCGTAAAGGTATGCTTAATTTTAATAATTCGGGCTTACGTTTAAACAAAAGGACAGCACCTTTTACAATGATACTGTCCCGACCGATAAAGTTAGAAAAGGTTTAACACTTCCGATTTTAAATATCATCCAGGCAAATGCTTCGTTGTCCAACTACCTTTTCGGTAAAGACAAAGTAAATTCGATCTTTTTCAAAAGCCTTAAATAATCAATACTTTCTAAGGTCTAATGGATACCATTACTGCATTTTTTTAATAATACTTTCTATCTCCGGAACAGAAATCCCACTTTCTGGCGAGTCTACCGTTACTATTAACGTCCCATTTGGACCGCCACCTTCTTCGAGTGGTAAAATCCCATTCTCAAAGTACCATTGTTTTTTTGCTTCCCAACGCTGTTTATAAATGTCATTCGTAAGCATCCCACAATGCTCCCAGTAATAAGTGATGTCACTATCATCATCAATAATCGTAAAATCTGGTAGCCTCGTTTGACCATTTATGGTTAATTCTTGTTCATACATTGGATCAAGCTGATGTTTTAAAAGAGTTTCATAAATAATTAGTTCTGATTTCGACCGGAGCATCGTATAATCGCTTGCTGCGTGTATAAGGTAGTTAGATAAATATTTGCCTTCTATTTCTTTTACATTTGGTTGTTCCAATAAGTTAGTTAGTCTAGCTGCTGTTTCGCTAAACATAGCCGTAGAGTACTTTTTTAAGTCAATAATGTTATCCTCTTGGAATAAAATAATCACTTTTCCCTTTTGTCTCGTGAGTGCAGTGTATATTAACTCTCGAGATAGGTTGAAACTATTTTTCGGTAAAACTACAAATGTTGTGTCAAACTCACTACCTTGTGATTTATGAATAGTTATTGCATACGCAAGTTCTAGAGTTGACTCCCTTTCTTCTTTAAAATCAGATTGGTAGAAAGTATACTTATAACCTTTTTGGGAAGCGAATTCCACTTCTGTATTTTTAGGTTGGCCTTTGAATTTATGAAATTTATTTTTAAATTGGCCTACAACAATTCCTATTTCACCATTGGCTATATAATTCTGTCCGCCTTCTGGATAGACCCGATTGGAATAAACAGAGTGATTCATGGTATTTATGACTTTATCGCCGTAAGTTATTTCTTCTGTACCTAATGGTTTTGGAAGTTTTGGTGCTCTATACTCCGACTTTAACCATTTTGTATAGTCGACGGTGTCTTTTCGAAACAACTGATGAATCAATCTATTTATTAATAAGGTTCCTTGTTGTGTACCGCGGATAGGACTCAATATTTGCCATTCTTCTATTTTGTCCACTGCTTGTTGAAAGTTAAAGTATTTTCCATCAAATGCCCCTAAACTATTATTAAAGGCTTTTTCATCACCTATATTATTTAGTCCTAACGTTTTGACAAGAACCTGTTTGAGCTTCTCTATAAAGTCATGGTCATCTTTCCAAGAAATTACTTGTAGTTCCGGAAACTCCTTACCTAACATAAGCTCCTGGAATACTTCATCGTCACTAACATCTAATTGTTTCCCGCTAAACCATTTTGCTAACATCATATCCTTTCGAATACTCCCAGCTGTTTGTTCGTCTCTTTGCCTTCTTTGTATAGTTAGCTCAGAATAAGATGGCCCAACTTTAGGAAATCGTGAATCTATGTCATTTGGTTTTAAATAGTTAACGATGTCTACAAATGGCCTACCAGGTCCTATTGGAGGCAGTTGCCGATCGTCACCAACTAAAATATAGCGTTTAACCCCTTTACATGCGTCAAAAAGAGCTGCAAGCATTTCTTCTGTTAACATAGAGGATTCGTCTACGATGACAGTCCCATAGCTTATACATTTTTCTGCTTTCGATCTCTGATAAAGCATTTTTTTAGTATCATAGCGGTTATACTTACTTAAAAATTGTGCAAGTGTGTAAGCTTCAATATTAAGAGATGCGGTTATCTCTTTCATGCGCACTCTAGCCTTACCTGTTGGTGCTAAAAATAATACTCCATCTTTTTTAATTTCTTCTTGTGCACATAATGCAGCTAGAATTGTTGTTTTCCCAGTTCCTGCTGAACCAACGAGTACAGAAAACTTTGATTGAGACAGAGTTTCTAGAGCTGCTGCTTTTTCCACCCTGGCTAGTTCTTCTAACTCATCAAGTTGATCATTCTTGAATTCATTATCAATAATCTTTCTCCAATTTTTTTCTATAGAAAAAGGAGTCGCTGATTTTCTCTTTCTTACCGTAGAATTAATAAGCTTTCCCATTTCATGTAATTCGTTTAACTGGTAACATATTTCGCCTTTATTAAATGTTGTTCTTATAATAATGCCACCAAACATATCTTCAGCGATATCAAAGTAATCTTTTGATACCTGACATTCTGGTAATAAAGGCAAGTCGCGAATTTGTAGTACCAGTTCCTTCTGAGGTAGTAATGTATGACCTTGCTCTGATGCTTTCCTTAATTGCATGACAGTCAATGCTCTAATTCTTTTAGGATTTAGAGGGTCTGTCATCTGTACTTTATTAGGTAACAGTACTGCTTCATTTAACACCTTTTTAGGAAATAGCCCGTAGTCAATTGTCCAAAAGTCAATTGGTTCCTCAGAGTATACTGTTTGTTCGACTAGTAAATATGGATTGTCCAGAATATCATCATCAGAGAGAAAAATCCCGTCTTTTTCTCGTTCTTCTTTAACATATACTTTTGTTGCTTGTTCAATGGTTAAATCAAACCTACTGATTAATTGCAGAAGCGTTAGACGAGTAGAGGCTGAATTTTGATATATTTTCCTCCATAATTGTCGAATCGTATCAGTAACTGTCTTAGCTAAATCTGCAGAAAGCAATTGACTTGGAGAAGCAAACATTTTATTCACTAATTCCCAAACGTTATCATTGGACATTTGCTCTGTTAATTGCTGAGCAATAAAGTGCCCTTTACTAAGACCAAATGCAGTTAGTGCTGAACCTAACCCAGGGTAGTGTCCACGAATTTTTTCTAATTCATTTATTCTTTCATGGAGCCATTTAATTTGAGGTTCCCAATCTCGATTACCTACTCCTAATTGATTCGCTTTTTCTAAACTATTGACACACAAAAGTAACGTTTTAATTGCTGTATCATTTGTCACATGCTCTGTTGCGTATGAAAATTGCGTCAATTTTTCATTTGGTGCTATAACTGCAAGCTCGGCAGGATTAAATTCTGGATGTTCCAACGCATAATCTAAAGCATCGTGATAAGGTAATAAAAACCCATCAGAAAAATCAGGGCGTATACTATGCTGTATCATATGTTCCCAAAGCATCGAGCGAATGCTGCCCTTTGCTTCATACTCATATTCAACTCCATCACTAATATGCTTTACACGCCCCACCCCAATTAATACACGTCCTGAGGTTTCAACAAATGGAACATCCTTTGCATAAATAAAACATAATGAGTTTATTGGCTCCACATGTTCAAAGAAACAATCGAGCAAGGCTTTCTGATTATGATAATCCTGTACCCAAGTAGTAGAAAACTGTAAATCTGGTTCACGATTTATATCATAATCCAAATCGTAAAATAGGGCTTTTTTCTCTGCTTCCTCACGCATCATCCATAAAAATGGCACACCTGCTGCACCATACGCAGGAAAACGTAAAGGAGTCTCTTTAAAATGTAAATATTTATCATTATTCCTTTTCTTATAAGGATGTTCTATCAGTTTCGCAAATGA
The DNA here is from genome assembly GCF_007558965.1 of Bacillus sp. HY001. NCBI lineage: Bacteria > Bacillati > Bacillota > Bacilli > Caryophanales > Bacillaceae > Bacillus > Bacillus sp. HY001. Next base: position 19,567 of record NZ_VLTE01000129.1, read on the forward strand.
AAAGTCACTCATGAAAGTGCCTCTTTCACCAACACAACTCGGGAACTGATCTTGCTTTAATTCTCCAATGCTCTTACCAGCTAAACTCTCTTCTTTTTCATCGTCACGTGATAATGCACAATTCTTCAATATTAAACATGAGCTGTTTTCTCGAGGATGATTACAAATTGTACCGTTCCATCGATTGTCATGCCAAGGAACTCTTAATGAAAGATGTTTTATTGGGTATTTCTTATCTTTTTTCAATGTAAGCCCTCCATCCATCCTAATAGCTATTCTGTTCTTTTTTATGTTCCATCATTAGTTGTTTACTTCCACCAGAATCTCTAGAAAATTCAATAAACCAAGATTTCAATTCTTTTTTAGTAGCTATGCCTGTTTTACTTTTATCTCTATATGCATGTAGAAATACTTATATTCTCATATTCTATAATACTCATTAGACCTAAATAAGTCTAATTGAGGAATAAAGTACCAATACTTAAATTATGATACTATATCAAGCTCTCTGAGTAGTTAACTACAATTTAGTTCTTTGTTATCACATCAATTAACTTCTCATAATTAAATTGTATTTTTCAAACACAAAAGGTGTACAAAGTCGTCTCTTCCTAATTTTTAATAACGTTATTAGCGTAGAAATTAGATCTATTGTAATTATTATCAAAACATACGTAAAAAAGAAGAACCTCCGAAGTCAAGGATTCTTCTTTTTCTAATAACATCTTTAAACAAATATTACTTTAAACTTGAGCTGTGGATATTTACAAATTTAATCTAAATTAATTTCTACACGATACTTATCATCCTCACCAAACAACATTTCACCAAATTTGATTGCTGTATCTTTCTGCATACTAGGTAATAAATGGCTATATGTATCAAGTGTAATTCTTACATCAGCATGCCCCAACCGTTCCGATACAATTTTAGGATTTACTCCTTGTAGTAACAACAATGTCGCATGAGTATGTCTCATATCATGAAATCTAATTTTAGGTATATCCGCTTTTTTAATGATAGATTTAAAAACTCTACGAATATTACTTTTATGAGTAGGTGTACCAAATTCTGTACATACCACTAAGTCTAAATTCTTATAAGAACGAACTACTTCTCTTTCACCTCTTATAAATAGCCAATGCTTCTTTAAAACTGCAACTGTTTCTTCAGGTAAATCAATTGTTCGTGAACCTGATCTCGTTTTTGTATAAGGTAACAGTTCTTTTCCATCACTACTAAGCGTTTGAGTAATACGAACACACCCATTCTCAAAATCTACATCTTTCCAACGAAGTCCCAATATTTCTCCTTGTCTCATTCCTGTTGTTAAAGCTAGTAAAAATGCTATATAGTATCTTCCACTCTTTTTAGCATACTTCAAGAACTGCCTTACCTCTTCTACATTCCATACCGTTATTTCTTTCTTAACTGCTTTTGGACGATCTACAAGGGCAGCAGGATTACGAGCTATTAGTCCCCATCTTTCAGCTTTTTTCAATGAATCATTAATTAACGTATGTACCTTTTGAATGTTTTCATCCGACAAAGCTTTTTCTTTCGTTAGCTTGTTATATAGCCCTTGTATAATCATCGGATTAAGTTTTGTTAGTTCTACATCTCCTATTGCTGGAATGATATGTTTTTCAACAATCCATCTATATGTATTTAGAGTTTGCTTCTTTACCTTCGTCATTTTATCTTCTAAAAATCGCTCTAACAAATACTCTTTGTAGAGAATTTTGTTTGGCTGTATATACGTTCCCAATGTTAGTGATTGTTCTAACTCTAACATTGCTTTGTGCGCTTCTTGCTTTGTTTTAAATCCTCTCTTTTTAAATTGTCTTGGTTTGCCGTCTTCTTTTTTTCCATGTGTTAAAATAAAATACCATTTCTTTGTATTTTGATCTTTCTTTACTGTTCTGCCTGCCATTATCCTCACTCTCCTAAATGTACAAGTAAAAAAGCAGCGATAATTTCATCGCTGCTTGAAAGATTAATAACTATTTCCCGTGTACTCTTCTATTTTCATGTTCACTTTAGAAAGCACATATTGTTGAATACACACCTTAGGAATTCGATACGACTTTCCAATTTTAAATGATCTAACTTTTCCTGCTTGTAATAATTCGTATGCTTTATTTCGTCCAATGTCTAACATTTCCATTAAATCTTCTACGTGTACAACATCATCATAATTCTCAAACACAGCCAATCACCTCTTTTCTTAACGTTCAAACTTATAATATATACCTAGAAAATCTATCTTTACTTAAATGTTTATAGAAAATTAAATGTAATTATCTTTCGTTATTCTATATTAAAAAGCTTTATTCAATATATTTTTAGAAATATCTTTATTCCTTATTTTCTTTCTAAAATCACCTAAATGTATAACCGTAATGTCACCATTTGGATCATTTTTCTCTATAAATTTTCTTAGTTTCTTTGAATTCCCATAATATAACCACAATTTATTTTCGGTATGAACTGCTTTCAATTTAGCAATCGATTTTTTACGCAAACCCCCGTCTATTGATATCGCCCACTCAATATGTCCTAACTTATTTATCCAAATCACGTCAATATAATCACTTTTGTTCACATTATAATTTTGTAGTTTCATCCTTGCTCCTTCATACCCAAAATCTTTTCCTAGACCAATCACATAATTACATAGCTCTCTATACAATTCATCACTTTTGTTCACATCTTTTAACAGTACATTTATTCGTTTAACTACCATATTTTTAATAGCTAAAATGTCATTCTTATTCAATTTAATCACCTCGTCGTATTTTATAACTTTTAAAAAACAAAAAAGAGATGTTTTTTCTACAAAGCGTAGCAACCATCTCTTCATCACTTTCATTATTGTGCTGTTTGCAAAGGACTTTCTCTCCTATAACATTTGCAGGCTTTTAATCGTCCACTATAATACTAGACTGTGTTTCTTGGTAATCTTTGAAATAATTCAAGATATCCTCTCTCAGATTTGTTAATTTTGATATTCCCCACTCTGAAGGTAAAGCAACTGGATTAATTTCTAGATTTCTAATCTGATTTAATCTTTTACTAAACCAATCTGCAGCTTTTTTAGCATCTGGTTGCATCTCTATATATTTCATTCTAGCCCTCCATATACTCCCTTCTTGATTAATTAATTTATAGCATTTTCGCAATGCAACCCTTTGAATTTGACATGAAACCTTATTAATAATCTCCATACCTTGATCATAGGTATAATAAGTTCCACCGCCCACAATAAGATCATAGAAGTACATAATTCTTTGCTGGGTTCGCTTTATGTCTAAAAATGATAAAACTGAATGATCCTTTGTTTTTATATAACCCCTTACATCCCTAGTTTGAATTTCTAAACGAAATTTCCCTCTTAGCTCCTCTAGATTGTTATATTGCTTCTTTGTCTTTTTTTGTTTACTACATTGAGTTATATAACGATCGTACCAATTAATCCTAAAGTTTTTCCCTATAATGTATACATTATTTTCCGCATCAAAATATTGTAGAGCATTTGAATTACACATATAATTTAGCAAATTTCCCTTTTTAAACAAGAACATATATTTAGAAAGTAGTAGCTCATCTACTTTTAAATCAATTGCATCATCGATTCTTTTTACTTTCCAATAAAATAGATCTGGAGCATCCAGACCTATTTTATTTCTCAATATGCAATTAAATCGATGCCGAACAATTACAAATTCATGGAGATGCGTCACATCATTGTAATTGCCTTCATCTACCAACAACTTTGGTCTTAACAAAATTTCAATTGCCCTATAACCATATCTCTTATTATTTCTTAATCTTATTTCTTTAAGTCCATATTTCGCTAAACCATAAGTAATCAATGCATTATTATCACTTCCTTTCTTTTTATGAATAGGGCTTAATGAGTTACTTCTTAAAAATAGATCTAACGCATTAACAGCTGCATCATACTCACGTTTAGTAAGTTCCCAAGTAATGTACATAGTATCAATCACTATACAAACGCCTCCTATCCTGTAGAGCAGAGAGAATGCAATGGTACAAAGAGTGTACGCGGAGGGGGATATATAATTTAACTCAAAGAAATGTTACATACAAAATAAAAAAGTACACGTTAAAAAAACGTGTACTTTTTTATTTTTCTTTCTGTTCTTTTATGTATTCTTTCGCTCTTGCCCAATCCATTCTAAAAGCCTTTATAGAAGACTTAGCTACATTTATCGTTTTCTCTATGGTACCAACTTGAATTTTTTTCATTTCTTTATCAGGATCTGGTTGCAATATAACTCTATTTTTATATAGTTCTCCATAAATTTCGCTTTTCACTCTTGAAGAACTAATTTTTTGTTGATTATCATTCGGTATCTCTTCAATCCTCTTAAAAATATTGTTTGGAATGTATAGAATTTCTTCACTTTCAAACCATCCTACACTATTAGAATGATCAAGTGAACTATCGTTTTTATCCTGAGGTTCATTTTCTTCTAGCAATTGAAGTAAGTGTTCAAGAAAATAAATAGGTTTAGCTTTTGTATGCTCTGTATCCATTGAAAAAACAGTTGTACTTTTATGCTTAAAAACTTGTAAAGCTTCTTCATGATAATGCTCTATCATTTTATCATCTATTACTTTAATACTACTTCCGTAATGTAGTAACAAATTGAAACCAACTAATAAAAGTGAATCCATGTGTATTTTGTTTATATCATATTCTACATTGTCTTTATTAAAAAAGTCTTGGTAACCTTTATAAAGTTTAACCAGTTCCTTTCTAATCTTCTCTCTTTTTTTTATATCACTAAAAACTTTAGCAAAAAAATTAATGAAATGCGCGACACATGTTGTAAACGATTCAGGGTTTAATTTAGCTTGATTTAATAATGATGTCTCAACTTGAATATCGCTTATATTCAAGTTCAAAATGAAATCTTGATTGATTTCATCTTCGTTTAACAATAAAAACATATTCTCATTATTGTAATTATGTAATAATTTTCGGGCCATGGATATTTTCTGATTCTGCTTCTCAGTATTTATAATAAAAACACTATCGCGAATTTTTGATGACATACTTCGAAATTCTTCAATACTACACGGGCCATTAGAATGAAATGCTGCATTAATACTTTTTATGTTCGGCTGCCTATCATATAAATTACAAAAAATATTTGCAAGTTCAACTCGATTTAAGTCGCCATTATTCCCAGTAATACATATACAGAACTTGTTTAAGCTTGACTCACTATATTTAATTAAACTTGTCACTACAGAAAGAAATGTATATGCCAACAAAGGTATTGTTATCTTCTTATCCGCAATATCTATCATAGCCATCGTATCTTGAAAAGCTTTTTCTGGTAATATATCCTTATTCATCTTTAGTTTATACTTAGATAGCAAATTTTTGTCATATATAATAGAGTTACTTTGAGAATCCGTAACAGGTACATACCCCCATTTACCCCAACATTTTATCCATCCCATTTGATCTGTGTATATAATTTTCGATTTTTTCTTCAATTTTGTTTCTGCATATTCACGCATAACAAGGAGATATTTATTATATTTTTTTATCAGGTTGCTATTAATATTTAACCTAAGCCGCTTATCAATAATATTCGAAGTCAACCAATCTGCTTTCTCTAACACTTCTGTTCGTAAATCAATGTCAAAAACATCATATAATCGCTCATTTAATTTTATAATTCGAATTCTTAATCCTACTTCTTTTTCCTCCCTACCATTTGAATAGTATATCTTATGAGTTGGGTATATAAAAAAATTATTAATCACCTGATCGTTAGGACCTGTAATATCAAGATTCCACCTTATCGACATATTGATTTTATGCTTTTTAAAAATACGTTTAAAATCTTTACTAATCCCAAAAATTGCTTCTCTTTCATTTCGTTCGAGTCTTTTACTTTCTAAATTGTTATATAGCTTTTTTGTTTTTATAGTGTCCATTTCAAACTCCCCAATAAAATTTAATTACTATGTAAACAACATTACAACAGGAATGAAAAAACCAGATAAATAAGAAATATACATAATTATCATAATAAAATTATATTTATCTTTCTATATAAAGTTCCATATTGTAATATGTAATCTTGTAATTCTGTAATATTTAACGGAAAATAATCCTACAAAAAAAGAAAGGAACAGGTTATTTGTTAACTGTTCCTTCTGTAGTTTATCTATGAATAATATATTATCATTCTTTTCTAGTGTCTCTACTTACTCTTCTTCCTTATTTACTTTATAAGCTTTTAGCAGTTAATAACTACATTTCAATGTAATCTCTCTTTTCTAAATAAAATAATCCTTCCACTCACGAAGACAACAAGAAGCACATAAGTGAAAAGAATTCTTTCCATCACTTCTATATAAAATGTAATTTAAATCACTTATCTTTCTTGCCAATTATGTGTAAAATAACTTTAATCACTTCAATTAAGACTTCACTTGATTTAAAACTCATCCTTTTCACCCCTATTTTTATTGTTGTATCTTATCAGTAATCTGATGGTAAAAGCATAGTTGCATATTCTCCACTATCTACTAACCAGACTTTACAGGTAATCTCCTCCTTAGAATTTAACTTAAATTTGTATTCTAATTGCAAAGGTGGATAATCTTGTGTATTACATACGAGTTGATGTTCATGATCTGATCGCAACTCAAATACTTGCAAGCAGTCCAGTCGATCTCCAGCAGCTTTTCGACAATCAATAATAAGCCATAAAAATTGTTGTAATTCTAATGGAATTTTATTCTGTACCGCTTTTGTAGCATAACGCCCCTGATTTACATCAAACATATATGTCATTTCTCCTTTTATTTAAATAACATGGATAAATTATATTTCTTCTTACATATGCCCTTTTTCTTTAAGTGAAGTAAAACTCTCCTCACAAACAATAAGATGGTCTAACACCTCTATACCTACAACTTTTCCTGCTTCAATGAGTCGTTTTGTAACTTCAAGATCTTCTCTGCTTGGAGTAGGATCATTACTAGGATGATTATGCGCCACTATAATTGAAGCAGCATTTGAAATAATCGCTGGCTTCAGCACCTCCCTCGGATGTACAATACTAGAATTTAAACTACCAATATGACAAACGTTGATAGCAGTAGGCTGATTTTTAATATCCAGGCATAGTACAATAAAAAACTCTCGATCCGCTCCATCTAAAAATTGCTTAAATAGCAAACTTGCATCTTCTGGAGATTTTACTCTTCTTTCTTTGTAGAGAAGACTGCTCTCTTTTACCATTTTTAGTTTTACGATGTCGACTCGTTTTGCTGGTTGATTCATACCGACAGGTGATTCTAGTACTCCTTGCTTTCCTGCTCTAATCTCACGATATATCATTTTTTCTCCTCCAATCATAAGAAAAGGGTTGCTCTTCATCTGAAAAGCAACCCTTTTATCTATTAATTCATATAAATAATATATATTTATTAAGTTGAAGTTTACCGTACTCTTGTTATCTTCTGTATAATAAATCTTTGTATTACAATTGAAAAGTTTCATCTTTCATGTTTTTTTTAGGTATTTTTTCATACAATTCTTTTTTTACTTCTTCTGGTAAATCCTTAATAAATTTTATAAACGCTTCCGCCAATTCTGGTTTATTATATTCTTCTTCATTGACATAATCTAAAAGTTCATCCAAACTTTCACAATTTTTATCATAGTATAAGTGTCTTAATCCTTCTTTTAGAATCTGAAGAATATCTGCAATATACAATATAATCTTCCTTTCATGTTTTCCTATTTTATCCTAACTCATCTTGAACTATGGCAGGATACACAGATAATATATCTTCTACTATACCTTTTACAGTTATTTGTGTTTCATTGCTTATCCTTTGTAACTCTTTGTAATGCTTACTTTTAACCTTTAGGCTGTACAGTGCAAACTCCTTATCAATTACATATACTTCTTTACTTCTTTTGTAATACCCATTTACTTCAATATCTTTTAGTGACTTTTTTATAGATTGATTCACAAGTTTTTTCATACTAATTTCCAGTTCATACGCTATTTCCTTTAACTCATGATAATGTCCCTTCGACAAGCTCACCTTCACGGAGTAATCCTTTTTATCCCAAAGATCCATCAATAATTTATCCAATAAAATATATCACCTCTCTTTATCAATATCATTGGCATAGTAAGGAGGGATTATTCATCTCTTTTTTAGCTCTTTTTTATCCCCACTCTACAATCGAATTTTTGTAGATAAACTCGGTTAATAAATTACTGCTATTCCAAATAAAATAAATACTTTATTTTGTTACTTTATAAAGCTCCTAACAAGATCAATAAAAAATATTTTTCTAATCCCATACATCGATGATTTTAAAAACCTTATTACGATATATCTCTAATTTGTTATAAATATCATTATTTCTTTATCATAAAAATAATAAGATATACACTAATTAATGGATAAAGATTACAAAGGGGATGAAAAATATTGTATATTACAAACGTACTTATGAAAGGTTTTAGAAATTTCAAAGATACAAAAGTAAATTTTAATGAAAAAACCTTGATTATAGGAGCAAATGATATTGGTAAATCTAATCTTATTTATGCACTTAGAATATTACTTGATAAAAAAAATTATCTGAAGCTGATTTAGAACCAAAAGATTCAGATTTTTATGTTCACGAAAAAACAGATGAAATCTTCATACAATTAAAATTTGAGCAAGTAACAGAAGACTGCATTGTTGGTAAAATCGGTAAGTATGTAAGTGATACTGGTATTTTATATTTAGCCTATCATGCAATACGTGAAGCTACAGGGGAGAAAAAATATCAATTTTTCATAGGAGCATCAGAAGATGATTTGCAGGAAATTGAATCCCGATTCTATTTAAAGGTTTTAAACATGGATTATATTGAAAGTAGTAGAGATGCCTGAAGGCATACAAATAAGGCAAGTTAAATATCTCAATAATATAGTGGAACAGAATCGCCGTTTCATTAAGAAACGTGTGCGTTCTATGTAAGGATTCAAGTCGTATGAAACAGCCACTTCTATATTGAGTGGTGTTGAAGCTATGCATATAATGAAAAAAGGACAACTTCACCGACAGGTGAAATCTGTACAAAATGAAGTGAAGTTCATACATAAGTTGTTTGGAATTGCCTCATAATTTGTAATTAAACAGACTGTGTAGGTTCCATGTCTTTATTAAATGATTTTTGCACCAGAACCGCATACACTATTCCTGCAGAAGATGGCTTACTTGAAGAATTAAGAGAAATTAAAAAGATGAGTAATGAGCAATTGAAAGCAGCTCTAGAAATTAAATAATTATTGTTAATCAAAGAATTAAACAACTTATTACCTCGGCACAATTAGTAAACGGGTTAATTACGAGAAATAACTGAAAATTCCCCTCTATTAAAACGAGGGGAGTTTTTGTTATTCAATAATTGGACGATATATTCCGTTATAGTATATTTCAATTCTAGGAAGTTTTATTATTATGTAATTATTATCCGAATAATCATGGTCGGACAAAATTTCCTCATACTCTCTAAAAGATTGAACTAAGTCCTCATTTGCTCCGTGTTTTTCAGCAAAAACAGTCAAATCCAGTCCTGAGTTCTCTACTTTAGTTATTACATAAGGCCATTGGTCGTTATACTGACCAGCATGATTATTAATAAAGAAATTGCATCCAGCTTCAGTTATAGAATGAGATCTACCTTTTTTTGTGAAGGATTTTTTTGCGATAATATGTTCTACAATAAACTTTACAGCACGTTGACCTATTTCTACATTTTGGCCACCTTCTAGCTCTTCACGTTCTAAATCTGTTAGAGAATCTGGAAAATCAGTGTGCTGCATAGATATTTCAATATCATCAGGGTCAAGACGCCATAATCTATATAATTCCCCTTGATGTATAGATGCAGAGCCATTTTGGACTAGTGCTAATAGTTCCTTTTCATATTTTTTATCGTAAAGCCATCCATTAAGTAATTTATTTATCTCCATATTTTCCTCCTACTGCATAATAGTTACCTAATTTATACAATAACAGTTTAACTAAGTCTATAAAACGATATTTTTATAATTTTATATACTCCATCATATTTTTTACTAAAATGAATAGATTATATGATGTTGACATGACATTTTTATTCGCATAGTTTCAAGGGAACACCAATCGTATCCCTGTATCGACTATTTTAATACTTATCAACATTACTAAGAAAAAGCTTTCGGATAAGGAATGGAATCAGGAAGGAACATGTTTCCTCAATACCTCCCCCGTAGCAATCCAAGAGTAAAAAAAAAGAGACAACTTCACCGACAGGTGAAGTCTGTACAAAATGAAGTGAAGCTCATACATAAGTTGTTTGGAATTGCCTCATAATTTGTAATTAAACAGACTGTGTAGACTCTATGTCTCTATTAAATAATTTTTGCACCAGAACCGTGTTTTCTATATGTCTTAATAACAAAGTTATATCCTTTTACTTCGAGACACCTTTCATACACTTCGTCGCCCTCTATGAATCCTAAATATAGATTAATCTTTTCTTGTATTAAATCAATATGTTCTACTTCGCTAGCTTTACGGAATTTATCAGCCACTTTTTCTATTATCTCTGCTAGTTTATCGAATTCCGTTAGAATCGTGAACATTTTCGGTTTCGCTTCGTTAAACATTTGATAGTTTAAAAGCTTTTAATTGTAATTTAGCTTGATATTACTCATTCCACCAAGTTTATTGACGGCTTTTCTTTCATTCTTTCTTTCAATCAATTATTTTGTTATCAGTTCAGAATAATGTTACCTATAATTTCTGCAAATGATTAATCAAGTGAAAAAAACATTATTCTACTAATGGGGCACGTACATGAATAATTTTATGATAAAATATCTCTATGATAATTGGTATTATCGAACTATACAAAAAATATAATTAACTATTTTTAGGAGTGTTAAGATGGTGCAAAGTATTGCAAAAGATTCTTTCACAAAGGAAGAAGTACAGAATTATGAAGACGCTTTAAATTCACTTAAATATTTCCTTCTTGAAGATAATGATGAAATAAAAGTAGAGCACGTGGACACAGTTTATGAATTTTTAAGCCATAGCACAAATACAAAAAGACAAGATAAACAATTATTTGCACATTATTTACAAGACATACCGCCAGGAGAAGTAAAAAAGATGAAAATGGTATTAAAAAAATTAAAGAAAGGCATTAAAGAAAATACACAAGGTCCTGTTGAGGAAAGCAAGAAAAAATTAATTGAATATGGCGTACTTAATTTTTGTTCCGCATTTCTAACAAAGCCTTTGCTTCATGAAGAAAAAGAAATGATAGCAATAACAGAAAATAGCCTCAAAGATTCAGAGATGAAAACAATTATTAATCAAACACAGCTCCACAATAAGGAACCTAAACGCTATGACGAATGGTTATCAACCGAGGCAGCACAAGTTGTCACGGAATTAAGGACAGCCGATGAAAACAATGAATTATCAGCACTTCACGTAAATAAATTTGTCAAACTGTTCAAGAAATACTCGCAAGGAAGACTATTATTTCATATCAATGGCTATATACAAACAGAAGAAACAGTTCGTATATATGGGACTCCTATGGAATGGACAAACGAAGGCATTGTCCCTCTAAATCACCCATGGAAAATTGAAGAGTGGTCGATTTCAAGAAATAATATTAAAGCACACAGAGTTGCACATTTAAAACAGAATGATCTCGTATTAGTAAATTTTAGCGGTACACAAAATACTCATTTTTTAGCTTCTTTACTATTCATCGACTTTACAACGGCTGAAGTTGTGCCACTTTCTCTTGAACAAAGTTTGCAAGAAATAGGCGGTACAGCTTTTGTGAAGCAACTAAAAGACAATATGAGTGTAAATACATCGGAGGAAATAGAAGCAATTATTATTCAACGATTACTAAATGTAAATCAAGAGTTGAAAAATCAATTAGAAAAAGAGCAACAAGAATTCGTACTTCAACAACAAAAACTTTCAGAAGAACAACAAATGTGGAGACGTATATTCTATAAAATTGAGCAAGCAATAGCATTTGAACAAAAAGAAGCAAAGGTTGATGAAGTCCAGATACACCCTTATAAAGAAGAAACTTTTTGCAAGCAAGTACAGTCACTTCTTTATCATAATGATGAGGAACAGCTAATTTATCAAGAATCTACACTAAAAAGCTTCATTCATGCTCTTCAAGCAAATGTTTTAACCATTTTAACAGGTCCGTCTGGGACAGGAAAATCTAGCATTGTACAAGCATTTGGTCATGCCGTACAAAATGTTGCTGTCCGTATGATTCCAGTTCAATCTAGCTGGACAGATACACAAGATTTAATTGGATATTTTCATCCGACCGATAAAACTTTTGTACCAACGCCATTTATGGAGGCATTAGCTGAAGCATCGAAAAATAGTAATAAGCTATTTTTAATTTGTTTAGATGAAATGAACCTTGCTCATGTCGAATATTATTTCTCCGAGCTACTTAGTGCCCGTGAAGAAAAAAATCCTGCATTACGTCTATATGCTAAACGTCACTACGATATTGCGAAAATCATTTGTGATCAAGGTTGCGAAGATGTAGAGCGTTTACGTAACGCACAAGAATTAATTGAAAACTACCAATCGACATTTAAAATTCCTAGTAATGTTCGTTTTATTGGAACTTTGAACATGGACCATACGGTTAAGCCATTAAGCCCTAAAGTGATTGATCGCAGTTTCATTATTGAGATTAACCATTTGTCCAAAATACAAAAACAAAAAATTATTGATACTATATCAAAAGAAAAATTAACAGGGAAAATCGAGATGGATGCAACTATTTTTTCAACAGTACGGAATGATGAGGAAAGTGTTAAAAAAGCAGTTAATATACTGGAAGATATTTCATCAACTTTAAATAATTATCCCAACGCATCATTAAATAGCCGTGGTTACAAGCATCTTCGCAAAATGTTACAATTTGCAGACCTTGAAGAAACCTCACTTACTATATATATCGATTCATTAATTTCGGGGAAAATACTACCTAGAATCGATATCCCAAAAGTTGATTTGGACTTGATTACACAGAAATTCGTAGAAAAATTATCAAACTATCCAGTATCATCTCAAAAGTTCGAGAAAATGTTAGCAACAAATCGAATGGTTAAGTTTTGGTGATCCATATGAAAATTATACATATAGTGTTAAAAGATAGAGAGATACAAGCATACGATGAACTTACTAAATCAGAAGGTATCTTTCTAGCCAGTGAATATACAAAAAAAGATAAAATGACTGCTCAAATTGGCGTCATTGAGCCGGCCGCAAGTAAAGTTTTGATTGAACAATTTAAGCAACCTGTCGCTACTTTAACAAAGGACAACAAAACGAATATTTGGTACCACAAGCCATCGAAATGGTTAGCTGATGGTTTTGAACAATCAACAGATAGTATTTTTGGCATTAATGCTGGTGGTAGTTTTGATATTGTAGCATATGATGTGGACAATCTTGAACTAGCTCGAGCACAAGTAAATATTACACCTGGCACTATATCAATTAAAGAATATGCATTTATGCAACAGGAAGTACGACGTTTATTCGAGCTATTTTCCTATGATTTAGCGAGAGAAAGCATAGACAACAAAAATATCTTAAAACAAACACAAACAAAACTTTTTAATGTTTATAAACTGGAGGAAATACTGAACGAATTTAGTGATTGGTTTCTACAATTAGTGCAAGAACCTGCTGAACAACTTATACATACTACAAAAAAAGTTGCGCTAATACAATTGAAAAAATGGACACCAAAAGTTATTTTAGAGCAAACGCTTCGACCTGATCATAAAGTAAGAGCGAATGTTATTGAAAAATCAACAGCAATCGCGGAGCATGGAATGCTCCGCTTGATGCTTGAACAGATAAAACAACGTATAGATTGCGAATCACAAGCAGAAGAAATTTTAATAAATGAATTGACAGATGAAATTGTACAGCTATCACAAGTAATTAAAGATAAAACAAATCATTTGCAAGAAGCAATTTTAGCACTACAACAAGTTGTAAAACAAGATTTAATAACGCTAAAAGCACGAAAATCTATCTGGTTCCAATTAAATTCTGATGTACAAAAATGGCTAGATGAACCACTAATGGACGTATCACCAGTAGAAATAGAAGAAACTCACGTTTTTTCTATGAACCCTGTTTATAGTGCTGTTTATGATTCCTATTTAAAGTTTAATGAATTACAGCCTAAACTTTTTGAAGCCATCCGTCCTTTTATTCAGTCAATTTTAAAATCACCAACATTATACGAAATTTGGATTTTTTTAAAAATTACCCAACAACTGCACCAATGGGGCGTTAATACTGATGGCTTAGTGACCGAGATTTATAAGAATCATGAACAGCATAAAGAATTCAAACAGTTCAGAAAGCTTTTTAAACTACCTAATAATCCATTTGACATTGCACTTTATTATAATTATTCCTTCGGGAACGAAAAGAAAATATGCCCAGATTTCATCATAGCTTTCTACATCAAACAAACCAGAGAATGGTTTTTCCATACACTGGATGCAAAATATAAATGTTACAGTATCAATAAACGCAGTGAACGTTTATTAGAAAAAGATTTAAAAAATTCTGCTCAACGCTATTTAAATGTAATTAATGAATTAGCTCAAGATAACATTACAGCTCAAACAGCCACACTCATCCATACAGATGTACAGGCATTAAATTGGAATTTGCAAGAAGCAAGTATTAACCCTACTAAAGCTATTCATCAATATGCGCATTTTCACTTTACACCTAACAATACAAAAAATTTAAACATTTATTTCAAAAGAATTTTGCATGAAGCATCACATGTAGCAAATTGTTGTCCCACATGTGGCAGAGAGACGCAAGGTCAAATAAGAAACGAAGTACAAGTTGGTGATAAAAAGAAGTGGAAAACAATTTATATTTGTCAGTTTGATAAAGAAGTGTGGGTGGGGAACTATTGTGGCAGATGCTTTAATAATAGACGTGGATTAGTACCATACAACATGAAATCTATACAATGGCGAGCACGACCATTATATAAATATGCTAAAAGTAATTACAATGTACAAGTGGATGAAGATTGGGATGTTCATTGTCCACTTTGCTATAAAAATTTTAATGGTTCTAAATGCATAAAACCATCATTATTAAATGGAAACTCTAGGTAATTGCTTCCCGCAATTTATCGTCTTCCATGAACATCCTGGCCAAATCATATCGCAGCGTGATGATCTCCTGTAAGATGACAGAGTACCGATAATCAATGTCTTCTACATAACAGTCTTCGAAAATTCGGGCGATATTCTCGAGTTTTTATCATCTTGCTCAACTATAGACAATAGCTGTGATGCTTTCTTATAGTTGAGCAATCTCTTTTTGTAACTAATAATTTAAGCTGATGGAATAGCCAACATTAAACTATCTGAAAACTAATTCTTATTTTCTATTAGACTAATTAACGCTTCATAGATAATGAACTCATACTGGTGTTATCCGTTCAACTACTATCTCTTTCGAAAATAAACCCTTTGCTTACTAACCAAAAGAGGAAAATTCACTAGTGCTTCTATTAATTTTTTATTATTTGGTATACCATTACATCGTGTATAAAAGCAATATTAAAAGGCATGAGTCCGATTCAATATCGAACTCATGCCCAGAAGGTTGCATATGATTCACGTCTAACTTTTTAGGTTCAAAAACAGTCTATTTAATTTCTTTTTTGGACTCCACACCACTAGCAACAAGTATGAGATTAAACTCCAATGTTACTAATTTTCGTGCGAACCCTATCAAGTAAGTTGCTTATTTGCTCAACAGATTGTTCTTTCGAGATTTCTGTTTGACGAATTTGGTTCTGTTCTTGTTCAATGAAAGTCAATTCATTTTGGAAAAATGGGAATATCCCTTCCTCAATGTTTTGTTCGAATTCCTTGCGAATGTCCTTTGCCACTTGGCGGAATTCATTTCTTATATCTGCACGAGCTTCTCGAAGCTGTTGATTATGCTTAACTTCATCATACTCTTCCTTTGCAGAAAAGAAGATATCTAACACTACCCCAGCGATTGATAAAATTGGTCCGAGCTTATTAATGAGCTTAGTTAATTTCGTTGCTCCCCAAGGCTTAAACTTTACACCAAATGACTTAACGACATTAACAATTGTCTCTTTAGGAACACCCGTTGCAAATTTCCCTAACTGTTGTAAGGCATCTGGTGTCTTTCCAACTAAGGAATGAACCTTCTTCTTTTCTGATATGTCACGTTCTGAAAGCGAGTGTGATTTAGCGCTCTTTGCTTCAAATGATTCAATAGTTGCTTTTCCTAAAGAAGATTCCTGCAGATTTTTTAGTTCCTCCTGTAAATACTCCATTTCCTTTTCAAGCAATGCCTGTATTTTCTCAAGAGATTCTTGTGACTCCTCTTGAATAAAACGTTCCGTTTCCTGTATAGCATTATTTACGTCTTCCGAACTGTGCTGCCCATCTACTTTTCCTGCTACATTTTCACCTACCATAATAACCTGATGCTCTAATCGATTCAACTCACTTTGAATGCCATTATGTAAGCGAATCTTTGTCGAACGAATCAAATTGGCTTTTCTTCTTAACAGCTCAAGTAAATCTCGTTCATTTTTATTATCTGTACTCAAGTAATTCAACGTCTTTTCAAGCACCTCTGAACTCTTATGTAATGGCGTTAAAAGCCTAGCTGTGAGCTGATTATTAGCAATCAGGTTTTGTATAGAATCTAAAAAGCTACTAAAATTAGACTTTTTCTCTAAATATTCCTTTTCTTCCTCATCATCCTCTTCTAGCTGAGCTTCGAGATAGCAGTTTGCATCTATAAAAGACGTATAAAAATCCTTAGGATGATACGGATCAATAACTTCAAGGATTGATTTCTCTAATGTCTTAGGAGTTCCAGCTTCACGACTCATTTTGTTAATTACCAATATGATTTGTCCACTACGCTGCATATCATGGGTTAATTTTCTAAAAAATGCTCCCCCTTGTGGATTAAAGAGCTCATTTGAAACAACAAACACTAATAAATCAGATTTTGAAATTTGCTCCATTGTTCTTCTATCGTGATCTAAACGCCCTGCATAAATACCAGGTGTATCAATAATCTCAACTTCTTCCCAGTTATAAGTTTCAGTAACGTCCGTCATAATTTGAGCACCGACGTTTAACTTTTTTCCTCCTACTTGATATACCTGTACAAGTTTTTGTTCGTTTTCTACTGTTTTATACTTTCTGTATATAAATTTTGCACCTATTAGAGCTGCAATAGTTGATGATTTACCCGCATTATATTGTCCAATAAAAGCAATCCTTAATTTCTTTTGTTTTTTGTCCTCTTCTATGAAATCCCTAAACTCTGAAACTATTCTTTTTATTTCATCCTCTTCTCTTACAGCTATGATGTTTGTAATTTCTTCTATAAGAGCGGCAATATCACTCATATGTTTAGAGAAAGCTAAATCATTCATCTAAAAAACTCCTTTAGGTAAGTTCTATTTTCACATTACATAATCGCTGAGCAAGACGAATATTGACGCCTTTTCTTCCAATCACAAGCCCCTTTATCGAGTCAGATACTGAAATCTTCGCGGTAACTCTTTTACCATTGTTTACTATCTTTACTTGATTAGCATCTATTTTTGCAGGGAAAAGCGCTTTAGCCACTTGTACTCGTAAATTAGCTTCCTCACTCAACAATGTCACTTGCTCGCCACATATTTTATCCAATCCTGTTTTAGTAGAACCATCTAGGTACCATTCTGATGGAACGATAATTTTTGTAGCTATTCCTTGTTCCCTAGCTATACTTTTTACATGACTTGGTTCACAGTCAACCCCCTCAAGTCTTAATAAATGAGCAAAAAGATGTTTGTTTAATCCTTCTTTTAGCTGATTTATACTAGTTGCCTTCTCTAGTAATTGATCGGCAACAAAAAATAAAGCATCTATATAGCTTTCCACCTTATCTAGCATCTCACGTTTACCTTTTTGAGTAATGTTTTTATAAAAATATGATTTATAGGCACTATTAGTCTTACGTTCCAATTCTTCAATATGTAAAAGTAAATTTTGGTTTGCCTCATTTTTGGCCTTTATCCATTTCCTTGATTCATAATCACTCATTAACCAACTGAAAATACCTACAGCCACACTTGCCCCTAAAGCAATCCAACCAACTGGATTCCACACATTTGCAGCACCCCATCCAGCTGTAGCCGCAATAAAAGCTCCTGTAGACAATCCAGACAAACCAACACCACTCCATTTTAATATCTTTCCTATTTGGCCCTTTTTGAACTCACTCATATTCTTATTATCTAATTGAATGGAATTAATATCATACTGATATTGTCTCGTAAATTCTGATAAATAAGTTTGAAGGTCAGCAATGATTTCCTTCATATGATTATTCATCGTATTTTCTATATTTTTGCTTTGCTCTTTAAGGTATGCTTGTAAGACAGAATGTGCATCTTTCCTGCCAATATATTCATCAACAAAGTAAGGAATCCATTGCTTAATGGGTGCATAAAGTTTTTCAATACACCGTTCAATTCTCTCGTTACTCTCTGGTATAAATCGGTCAAAAAAACCTTTTAATTCAGCTCTTTTTTTCACCATGAATAGGGCTTGCGAACGAATCAGTCGTTGCTCTTCCCTCAGCATTTTTTCAATTGTATCTACAAAATGAATGGTGCTATCATAAAACGTTAGTACACGACGGTGCTTCCCACTTCGATTGATTTCTTCGGTAATCTTGTCATAAACAGTATCGAGCATACTAATATCCCATAATCCCTGTGAGACATCGCTTAACTCTTCCCTTGTACTAAGAAATGCTGATTGAGCATGTATCCAGATAACTTCAACTGTGTCAATATGTAAGTGTTTTTTCACATAACTTCGAATGTGCTTACGATGCTCATTCAACCGTTCATAATCAAATACCTTCTCCGGTCTTTTTAAAAAACGACGAATTTCCCTACCATCAGGCTGTTCAGTTTCCTGATTTAATAGATTATGCTTTACATTCATGACAACGAAGAAATGCTTATTTAACTCTTGTAACCTGCTCATCTCATCAAATTCTCCTGGCTGCACCGAATCATCGGACGTAAGAAACAAAATCATATCCGATTGATCAATAACATCATGGGCCTTATCTGTATCTTTATCACCTTTAAATGCCTCAAAACCTGGTACATCTAACAACCTTAGTCCATTCCAATTGTATTCAAGAATATCTCTTGTTGTCCGTTGAGCACCTTTTCCGATGGTTTCACCATTTCCGTGAGACAAAGCTTCACGAATTGTACTCTTCCCAGCTTTTGTTTTTCCAAATAAAGAAAGTGTAAAGGAATTTAAGTGTCTTTGCTTCTGATCCAGTGCTTTCGTTAATTCATCTAGCCCACCCTTAAACTGTATGCTAATCCTATGTATCATATTTTGAAGAGTCGCTGAAAAATCAAAATTTTTAGCATCTTGGTCCATCATCAAAACTTCGTATTTATCATTAAGCTTTTCTTCAAGCTCTGTTAATAGTTGTAGTAATTCATCTCGGAATTTCATGTTCTCTCTGTATACTTGACTTGCAGTAGATGAACATTGCTCTAACACATCTGTCACATTTCTTATCACATTTTGCGCCATAATTCTCCCTCTATAAAGTAAATAGTTATTTTTTTCTATTCTATCATAATATTTCTTCTTTTTTCACAGTACATATTACACCCATAAGAAATTGACTAAAATTTGGTCAAGATTCTGGTCAAGAAATTTCATTTTTCTACATTGCAGAATTTGCATAAGAAAATACAAAACACTCTATAAACCCTTGATACAACTAGCTTTACGATCGATATTCCCGAAACGTAAAATACATGTTTCTTATCTTGACAAGGTGGAGGTCTTAAGTTCGAGGCCAGTAGGGTTCATAATTGTAGAAACCGTGTCAAATTAACGTTTGATGCGGTTTTTATTTGTTTACTTTCATACTTTATAACACCAGTGGTCACAGAATTGGTCACATTCCCTACAAAATCTGTTCTATTTTGTTAACAGCATATTCTTACACCGTTGGCAGCAGTACATGTTAATAAGTGTCTAATGTGATTTTGATATTACTATGTCCTAGTCGCTCGGAAATCACTCTCACATTCACACCTTTAGCCAATAACAAAGTTGCATATGTATGACGTGAATTATGAAATCAAATCTTTGGCACAGCCGCTTTCTTAATCAAAGCATTTAAACTTCTTCTAACATTAGCAGGATTAATTAGCGTTCCAAAAGGATTACACATCACCAATTCATTGTCTTAGTATTCCTCACCTTGACTCAGCTTCTCTTTCAATACGACTGCTATATATATTTCTTTAGCTTTGCAACTGTTGATACATGAAAGATTGATCCCTACTT
>NZ_VLTE01000130.1:0-580 GCF_007558965.1 Bacillus sp. HY001
GAGGGTTAACTGCGGGCAATCCCTAAAGCTGATTGAACTACAACGTGGCTAGAAATAGCGAGCGTGAATGTCGCGAAAGCAGAAAAAATCAATCAGATCGTGCAAGGTTAAATCCTAAACACTAGAACAATGGGTCTTCCGCCTCGAATCATCTAAGTCAAAATGGATAAGATGAACGTTCAACGACTATCTCGTATAACTGACGAGAGTACATCACAAGCCTATGGTGGTGGAAAAATCCTCTATCTCTAAGGAGATAAACATATAGTCTGCGCTCATGTGAAAACAGGAGAGGTTCATAAGAGAACTGGCTAAGGAATTGCGCCCTTAGTTGAACAAGATACATTTAATTAAATCTATCAAACTTCATTGAAAATATCGAACGTACGTGCTATGTTGGATTCGATGAGGTGAGAATAATAATGAAATTTTCACGAGTTAGTCAAGTATCAGAATTAACAGGTTTGCACCCGAGTAGTCTAAGGAGAATGCTGGTGGAACACGCTACGATTCAGAAGAACAAATCTTTCATTAAAGGAGTTACATTCTGATGATATTGGCGAAGAAAGTCAGACTGATT
>NZ_VLTE01000131.1:0-6531 GCF_007558965.1 Bacillus sp. HY001
TCTTAACAGCCATTTCCACTTTATCTTCTTTCTTAGTAGGTCTCCCACCTTTCTTTCCTCTTGATCTTGCTGCTTGAAGACCAGACTTTGTTCGTTCACTAATAATATCTCTTTCTAGTTCAGCGATGCTTGCCATTGTACGAAAGAAAAACTTTCCCATTGCGGTTGAAGTGTCAATACTGTCAGTAATTGATACAAAATGTACACCCATATCGTTAAATAATTCGCTCAGTTCTATCAAATGTTTTGTGGAACGTGAAATACGGTCAAGTTTATATACAACAATTTTATCGCCACTTCGTAAAATTTTTAAAAGGTCTTCTAATTGAGGCCTATCTCTTCGTGTGCCAGTTAATTTTTCTTTATAAATCTTCTCAACCCCGAATTGTGTTAATGCATCAACTTGCATATCTAGGTTTTGTTCCTCCGTACTCACTCGCGCGTAACCAAAAATCATAATTAATCACCTACTAAAAACTATTTATATGAATATATTAGCACCAAAAACGGTGTTTGTTATTAAAAATGTTACTTTGATTTTGGGAATGAGTTTTGGTACCAAAGATCAGGGTAAATAGAGTGTGTTTTGCTCCAATAAGGACCAGCCCCATAAATGTCCGTTTATGGGGCTAATTTTATTAAACTAACCAGCCGCAGTATGACTGAAGAGAGCTCTTTTATTTTTGTTCCGCAATAGGGCCAGATTGTTGAATAAGGATTGTAGTTAATTATGGTTTTACATACAATTATTGAACTATTGGAAGATAAGTTTAATATCAACCTCGGTGAGCTCTTCATAAGTAAATGAGGTTCTTCACAAGTAATTCGTGAACTAATCAACTGCCCCAGTTCGTTTTATTTCTACCTTAATATTTGGTTTTAAATTTAATGTGGAATACTTTCCTCTCAAATCTTTTTCATTTAAATTGGAATATTTTCTTATACTTTTTATTTTTCTTCCAATGCCAATTGGATCAGTATTTAATTTTCTAAACTCCTCAAGAATATCCCCGAATTCTTTGTTTAGTTCTTCTTCAATTATTAGCTCCATTTTTTTTATTGATTCCTTATTTTTAAGAGTAACAGAAGGCTGTAATTCTATAGTTGAAACTAAAATAGATGCATTTAAATTAACCGACTCTTCCTGAGATAATTCAACATTTCCGCGGTACTTTATTGGGTGAATTGTAATATTAAATTTATCTCCTTTTTGCTTTTCGACTAGTTTTATTCCCTTTTCTTCTAATACCTCTGCAGGAATATTTAAAGTTATATCCCCCAAAAAAGCATTATGATTGGTGAATAATTTTATATACAGGTTTTTTTTCATGGAAATAGAACCAACTATTTTATCATCCCTAAATAATGCAACCCCATCTAAATAGGGTGCTACACCATTCTCATTCGATAGAATAGGTAAGGTAGGATCGATACCAATTTCATATAGTGTGGAAATAAAATCATGCAAGTTGGAGTTGACTAACATTTCTTTCTTTTCGTGTTTATCCAATAGTTGATAGATATAGGATCCCATTTCGGGATATTCTTCATAGTTTTTATTTTTAATCGTCTCCTCAGCATTATCAGTAATGGCCAAAAAGATTAAAGAACTGATACTGCTATCTCGTTGCATAGTATCCAGAAAAGAAGAAATTCCTACTGTTTCTGCCATATTTTTATTAAACAGTATGGTCCTTAATTGACCAGAAGTAAGGTGGTGGCTTGTCTGTTGTTCTAAATTTTGTCTTATTTGTTTGCTTGTAGTTCCGACGGCAGAAATGGTTACACTCGTCTTTTCTTCTTTACGGTCGAATTGTAACAAGCTAATAGTGCCTTTGTATGTATTCTCATCAAGTAAGTCAAAACCAATAATAGTTGAAATTCCTTGCCTTTCTAATATTTTTTCAGGTGGCATACATGCCGTACAGAGAAAGACACAAAGTAGAATAAGCCGTATTTTCATTTTTTCAACTCCGTTTTGAACGTGAAAAGATTTTAGATTTAATGATTGAAATGAAATATAAGAATATTGGATAGATAAACCATAGGTAAAAGCCTACTTGACCAACTTTATCAATCAAAAGGTTATTGTCGACTCTTTTTGTGATAAAAAAACTCGTGATAAAAATGATTATTGAGATTACCCATATTCCATGTTTTAGTTTTAAATGAAATATTTGTTTAACTCCTTTGGAAGAAATGAATAGGATTATACATAAATTTGGAAAAATAACTAATATCCATAATGAAACTGCTATAGATTCAAAGCGCTCAATAAATGGAAAATGGACAGCGCTTATCATACTGACAATAGGCCAGATCTGTTTTTCTAATTCTTTAGGGCTATAAAATAATATGGAAATAACAGTTGCAATTAAAACAAGAAGTGTGGTAAACCAGATTGCTAATTGACTGAATAGAAGTAGTTTTTTTTCTCCTTTATAAAAGGAAAAATAAAAAATAAAGTCTCAAAACCCAACATTGTATAACTGCTTTTAAAAACTCCTTTCATCATTTCTGACGGAGTTGTCGACATGATGGGTAAAATTCTAGTTAAGTTTATGGAATCAAGTGGTTGATACATCACAAATAGCAGCCATATAGTCATTAAAAAGGATAAGAAGCATATCCCTGCAACTACTCTGAATCCACCTGATACTGCATAAATTGTTATTAATAATAGTGCTAAAGTGCCTACCCATTCATAAACTCCTTCATATCCCCATGTTAGGGACAATTCAACATAACTGATGATGATAGAGTAATGTACAGCAATAAAGTAAATGACAATTAAGGTATTGATGATACTTCCTATAAAGCGACCAAATAAATTTTCGTGTATTTCATAAAGATTACAGTTTCCATGTTTTTTAAGTATGCTAATAATAATCCAAGTGATAATACTAATGAATAGACCGGATAGTAAAACTGAGATCCAAGCATCTTTCTTAGATTCAAGATAAATAATTTTCGGGACTCCAAGTATGCCCATACCAATTTGCGAAGTGTGTATGATAAAGAAAGCCATATAGGCATTTACAAAACTAATATTTGATTTCATTATCCACCTCAAAATTCATCTAAATCTTTTTCTGTTTTTTTAAATCTCCACCTTGTGCGGAATGAATCTTTTGGGCGATTGACAACAGGACGTCTCATATAAAAATGGTGGGGTAGACGTATTAAGAAGTATTTTATATCCTTAATCCTAAAAGGGTATAGAGGTGCAAGATAAGGTTTGTTTAATGATGTCAATTTTAACAAGTGGACCATCATTACACAGACACCGATAATAATCCCATTTAATCCCCAAACACCTGCTAGAATAATGAAAGGAAATCTAGCAATTCTTATAGCAGTGCCCATTTCATAAATAGGAGCCGTAAATGCCCCTAATGCACTAAATGCCACAATAATAATTAAAATGTTGCTAGTTAAACCTGCCTCAACAGTTGCTTGGCCAATAACAATACCTCCAACAATCCCCATTGTTTGCCCTACTTTTGACGGAAGGCGTGCCCCAGCCTCTCTAAGTAATTCAATTAATAATTCGAGTAAAAGTGCTTCTAGCAAAGGTGGAAAAGGAACTTGTGAACGTGATTGCCCAATTATAAGTAACAATTTAGATGGAATTAGTTCAGAGTGAAATGTCATGGTTGCAACATAAAATGCTGTAAGAAATAGTGACCCTGCCATAGCAAATAATCGTATAAATCTTATAAAAGTACTTAAGGACCATCTCAAATATATGTCTTCTGTTGATTCAAAAAACGAAAAAAAATTAGCAGGTCCAATAATAGCAATTGGACTTTCATCTATAAGAACACCAATCCGTCCGTTTAAAATAGAGTAGAGGAATCTATCGGGCAACTCTGTTAATATAAACTGTGGAAAAAATGAGTAATGATTATCTTCAAGACATTGTGCCAATACTGAACTGTCACTTATATTATCAGTTTTTATATTTTCAAACTTCTCCTTAAGTGTTTTAAGTGTGTCATCATCCGCTATATCTTTAAGATATATAATTCTTACTTGCTTCTTAACACGTTCTCCTATTTTTAATTCATCTGTACACAAATTAGAATCATTTAGATTTCGTCTTATAATTTTAATGTTAGAAGATAATGATTCTGTAAACGATATTTTAGGACCGTATACCAATGATTCTGTTTCTGCTTTCTCAATAGATCTTTCAATAGGGTTGGCGCAATTTACCATAAATGCTTTACTTTCGTCTGATAAGTAAATATAAGCGAATCCATTTAAGAGGGAAGAGATAATCTCTTGTTCCTTAAGGTTTTTCTTTACTTCGTTCATTGGTATGTTTTTCAATAAATAAGAGTAAGTTATGTATTCTATCGGAAGTTGTTGAATGTATTTAATTACATACTCATTTAGAAACTCTTGTTTAATTAAATTTTTCATGAAAATAACTTCGAGACAATCTCCACCAACTTCAAGTGTTCTACACATTAAGTCTGGTGATTCGTTGAGGATGTATTTAATTTTTTCATAATTAGGGCAGTTATTTTTATTTAGATGGAGTGTCATTTGAATCATATCCTTCAATAGTTTTTTTTTAGTATTTGAAGTAGGAATCATTTTATACTTGTTTTAATAAAGAAGTAAGGATTGAGAGTAATTTTAGGACCTATGGTTCTGAAACGAATATGGAACAAGGAATTTTAGATGGTAACCAACAACATGTTGTAGAAATCAATTGGCCAGAACTAGCTGGTATATATGAGGTTGAATTTAATGAAATGTGGGGCAGTTCTACATTATCTTTTGATAAAGTAAATTCTAACATCAGTACTCGTAAAATCGATAATACAACACATGTTATTGATATTAACGGTAAAACACCGGAGGCGCGTTCGAAGTGTTTGTAAAACAGCAATCTCATAATTGATTCGGTTAACCCTCTCCATTCCCTTACTATCCGTCTCAATAATGATATCCTTCCATTTGGGCTGGATCACTCCTTCAATAGGAACTTCGTCATTAGCTGCAAAAAAACGTTGACCACTATCACCATATTCTCGAATTAGTTGAAGAGCTTCAATGACAGGTTGATGAGATTGATTATTAGATCTGAACGTAAGATTTTTTAAGATATTACAGAAAGCAATCCGATAATGCCCCCGATAGGAAGAATGCATCTTTATATAGATTTTTTCTTTGTATTCTCGGTGATTTCTTGTCATGTCTTTAATAATATCCCGAATTGTTGAAGCGCCTACAATCGGATATAGAGTATCTTGAATAATTCCATCTGGATGATTAACCGTCGCTTTTAATAAGTTGATAATATGTTTATTTTTCCCTTGAACCCTTTCCAACTCTTCTACTGCTTCTTTACGGGTAGTATTCTTGGCCTTATTTCCGAACTTGAGAGTGATTTCATCCAACAGATCAGCTAAATAGTCGATAACTTCAGCATGACGATGCCAAAATAAGATGGCAAGTAAGGTGTAGCGAATGGGTGCTGGATGTGCTCGCAATTCCGTTACAGTCTCAGTAGCTGCACGAAGTCGATATTTCTTTAGTAATTTTGGAGTCATATGATGAAACAAACCATTAGGAATTTGGAGATGTCGTATAGCTAACAGTTTTTTAACCTCCATCTCCATCGCATTTACACTTGGTTTACGAGGAGAAGATAATAGTTGACGAAAAGTTAAAATGTCGGTTTCCTCTCCATCAGAATCCTCATCAGCATGGGACTCAAGTAAAGCATCTAACCGAGTGCACGTCTTAGCAGATAATTGCTGATATGTCATTTTATATAAGCTCTTTTCAAAAGTATCAATGGCAGAGTCAATCATACGCTTTAAGCTCCCAATAGAAGGAGGTTCAACTTTCCATTTACGAAAGAGACTGTATGCTTGGTTTTTTAAATAGTCTGTATCATGTGTAGACTGAACTTGTTCTTCTAACCATTGTCCCAAACGATCATTATCTGTACGTGTAAGCTCCTGAAATCCAAAAAAATCCCTTATATTTTTTCGATGTCGGGTATAAGTCTTTTCTTTTCCACCCCAACTATATTCATCAAATTGATCATGCGAAACATCAAGCTGTTTCGCTATGTACTCGATCACTACTTTTGGGATGTCTTGCTTTTGGCTAGGGAATCTAGCTTTCTGTTGGAAATACTTTAGTAACACGGCAAAGCCCAAACGGTTCGTTTCTGTTTTATTCCCCATAGATAGATGTAGTTCATTTGGCATTAACATAAAGTTTGCTAAAAGCTCTTCTTCATTCCAATTTTTCTTCACTGGTTCTCCCTCTGATCTACATGTTTTTTTAATAGTATAATTTCAAACATAGAGACCATCAAGATAACTAAGAAAAGCAGCAAAGCTAAACCATTTTCCTTTTATTGTAATATATCTGACGGACTAGAGCAGTAACCCTGTGATTAAGCCTGAAAGAATATAGAATGACATTTAAGCACCTACATCAATTGGCTTTGGAAAATGGTGATGCCATTCATCTACTACATGAATGCATAGATTTTCTAAG
>NZ_VLTE01000132.1:0-241 GCF_007558965.1 Bacillus sp. HY001
GTGTCGGTTTGCGGTACAGGCACCTTTTATCTCGCTAGAAGCTTTTCTTGGCAGCGGGGAATCAAAGACTTCGCTCCATAAGGAGCTTCCCCATCACAGCTCAGCCTTCACGATAAGCGGATTTGCCTACTTATCAGCCTAACTGCTTGGACGTGCACAACCAATCGCACGCTTCTTCTATCCTTCTGCGTCCCTCCATTGCTCAAACGATAAAGAGGTGGTACAGGAATATCAACCTGTT
>NZ_VLTE01000133.1:0-396 GCF_007558965.1 Bacillus sp. HY001
TTCATCTAGACAGTAGGCTGATTGATTATTGATGCTTCTTTCTTAACAAAACACCTAAGTGATTCTCTGTGCATATACTGTATCATTACTACAGGATTATGATTAAATACAACTCAATCCATACATAAAATAATCAAGGAGAGGTTAATTTTGAAAATTCCAAAGACAGCCAAAGTTAGTATCCCCTTTCCATCCGTATGGGGGATTGATGCTTCTATTGCGGGGAGATCCATTATTAGAGGTATACTTACCATTGATTCCATTGTAGACAACAAAGTAGTAGGTACAGTTAATTTTCGTGGTATACCTATTCCGATTAATGGGTATTGGGACGAAAGCGCTAAACAAATAAGTTTCGATTCACCATATGCCTCCTTTTTTGGCAACTTGACAATA
>NZ_VLTE01000134.1:0-6692 GCF_007558965.1 Bacillus sp. HY001
TTAGTCTCTTTTTCTACTGCATTAATAGAGTTATATAAGAACTGGCTATATTGTTCACGAGTTACATGTGCATATGGTGAATACATTTTACCTCCTGTACCAATAGTAACGCCATTTTCTTCTAATGCACTAATTGCTTTTAATGCCCATGAGTTTTTATCAATATCAGTAAAGGAAGTTGTCTTAGTAGCTTTGAACTTGAAAGCATTTGTAAGTACTTGCGCCATTTGTTCACGAGTTAAGACATCATCTGGACCGAATTTCCCTTCACCATAACCATTTACTAGACCTGCTTTAGCAAGTGCTCTAATTTCTTTTTCAAACAGGTGTCCTCTAATATCTGTAAATGGATTTTTGAAGCTAGCATCTGCATCTGCTGGTTTAACGTACATATAAATCATACGAGCAACTTGCCCACGAGTTACGTTGTCACCAAAACCAAAGATATTATTTCCGTATCCTTGTACTACTTTACGATTTGTTAAATCATAAATTGCTTTTGTAGACCAGTGATTTGCTGGAACATCACTGAATTTTAATGAGTCTGTGTTATCAGCCTTAGCAGTAAATGCTCCTGCTCCTAGTAATGATGTACCCATAATTGTTAATGCTGTTGCTGTTTTTAAAAATTTGTTAGCCATTGTTTGTTCCTCCAAGTATATTAGTTTTTTAATAGATTCCTTTATTGTATCGAATTTAAATATAAAATCCAGATACTTTAACATATAAATTTATAAATTAGCGTTTTTTTATAACCGCTGTTCTATATGGAAAATATTACCATATAAAAATAGGCTTGTAAAGTATTTTTATATATTTATTTATAAATATTTATTTCTAGTAAAAAAACTACACTTTTCAGTATAGTTTTTAACTCTTTATATATATTGATATTCTCAACGGAAATAGATTTGTCCCATTCCATCTTTGTTAGCCCATATTGGTGCTTTCACACTATCAATCCCTATCATTTTAAAAATAAAGAAGTGATGTTCAGCTTTTATCTTAAAATTTAACGGCTGATTATGATCCACGCGCCCTTTAGTATATTCATATTTCCATCCATCCATATTCTGCTCTTTCATTTTCTTCTCTATATCAGGAATTAGATTTACGTTTTTTCCTTCATATGTGTACTGAAAACCACCTGTTTGTTCTGCTAACTCTACTGTACTAGAAGCAAAATCATGTGCTTTTACTAACTGCATTCCATACAGTACACCTTCTGGTATAAGAGTTATCAATAATAAAGAAAGCGTTAGAAAAAGCGCTGTTGTTACTGTATTTTGCATTTCTTACACACCTACTTTTTCTTATTTATTTCACGTTTCCTCCAGCTTTCTTGTTGTCAGAATCTGCTTCATAAATAAATATGTGTCTTGCGTTACTCTTAATGTTACCTTTCTTTTCATCAAATTGTTTCGTATAACTAGCAGCTTCCGCTTCTCCTTCAACCGCAATCATTGCAGGTTGCTCTTGTACAGCATGTACAGAAAACTCTCGTTTTGATGCAGGATCCTTAAATGTTGCATTTTGTTTATAAGACTTTTCAAATTCTTTCTTTGCGATACCTGGTTCAATAGCAATTTCTTCTTGCGCTCGTAAAACACCTACTTTTACGGCTTTATCCATTGCTGTACTTCCAGCGCGTTCTGATGCAGACTTATTATCTGTGTGTGTTGTATCTCCAATAATCATATCTGTCATTAAGAATAAACAGCCAACAAATAATAATATTGAGGCGGCCCCTATAATAAATTTTTGCATCTTTCTTCACCCCTCCTTAATTTTCAGACTTCCGAAATCGAAATCCACTTAAAATGGAACTTTTCTTTTGATTCAACAATTGGTTTGGCAGTAATAACTCTGCTATTTCCTTCATTATTCCTTCAAGCTCTTTATAATAGTTCCGACTAGATAGTAACGTACTACTTTTTAATTGAGATTCAAATACATCCTCTATCTCATATGGTGCTAAAGCAGTTAATACCTTATCGCCAAAACATTCTTCTACTACTTCATGCTTTAAAAGTGCAGTAGAAAACTTATTCCCAATAATTCTCGTTTTCTCTAAAACTAAGTAAGAAACAAGTTTTCTCTCCTTTTGTGTAAGAGGATGCGCTATCTTTAACAATTGATGCAGATCTGGTTCTGCTACAAAGAAAATAAAATCTGCCATTTCACATATTTCATGGTATAAATCTTTATCCCAATCGTACCCCGCATCAATAATAGATATAGGCGCTTCTTGGTTAGCCAATAATACCTTAATAAAATGGTCAAAGTCCTGCTCTGTTTCGTTTTTCAGCTCTTGGTCCACTATAGGATTCTTTACGATATAATTTATTCTTCCTTGCTTCCATTTTGGAATTGATAATATATCAGATTCCTTCTGTAGCATCTCCTTATATCGCTGTAACATAAATTCACTACGATAGTTTTCTGGTGCTTCTGTATATCCCTTTAATAAAGGATACGTATATCCATCATCATATAGATTCTCTATATAGTTCACATCAATCTGTAGTTCATTTAAGTAAGCAGCTAAAAGATGTGAAACAAAAGTTGCACCACTTCTTTTGTTCATGCTGGCCACAACAATTGTTCTTCTCGGAATAGCAATACCTATTTGTTTTTCATATACCGGCTCAAAAGCCAATTTATATTGTTTTTTTATAATAGGTGCTTTTTGTGACTCACCTGGAACAGACTTACGCTTTTGATTGTTTTTAAATAGTTTCTTGGAGTTAGAGGAAGCTTCATTGTTGCCACCTTCCTCTAATTCACTTGATACTTCCTCTTCTTCCTCATCAACAGGAACTTCGGGTAACTTTGTTTGTTGTGGTGCCTGACTTGCGCCTACAATTTCTGCTACATTTTTAATATCCGACTCCTGTAGCAGCTGCGGGATAACTTTATTATCAATATCAATTCTACGAGAGTTAAAAATGTCATAGATACCTAGATAAATCAGTTTCGCCAAAAACTCATCATCATTTTCACGCTCTGTAAATACCACAATACGAATATCTCGATTAAAGCGAATATCTCTTAGTTTCTGTAAGATAATCAATTCACGTTTCTCTTCATGTCCCGCATCAATATTTAATCGTTTGTCATTAATACATAGAATATCGGGCTGTTCTGTATCTAGAATTTCATCTAGATACTTGATATGCATCACATCACTATCAGCTACTTCAAATCCCGCACCAATAAAATCCTCACGTAAATATGCCGTATATACAGTATCACTAATAGCTAAAACGATTTTTTTCACCATAGTTAACCTCCTACAAAATCTAACGTTGGATTAAAATCATGTTTTCAATTGGAATTTGTGCCTCAAGATGAACCTTCCCAATAATCTCATTCAAAATATACTCAATTTCAACTTGTTCCATTGTACGTGGAGCTCCAAAATCAGAATTTAGCTTTACTCGTATTTCTAATCGATCTTGTATCTCATGTAAAGGTGTACCAAGATAAAGAATGCTGTAGTATAAAACACCATCTTCAATATTTTTTTGAATCATATCTTTTGTTTGATGAATAAACGTAACCTCAGCAAGCTCAATAAAAGGATCATTAATTGTTACTTTGCTATTCCAATTTAAATTCCAAATCTCGCAATGTTCTTCCGCATGTACAACAACTCCATTAACAGAAGGCGTAATCGCGAAAAGACGATCTACAGGAACTTTGGTTAACGAGGTACTATTACCTTTCTTTAATTCAATTCCTTTTTCCATTCGCTCATGTTCAAAAGCATATTCAGCACCAGTGAATGCAACTTCGCAAAATACTTGTTCTAACAATGGACGAATCCCTTCATATGTTCGTATAGCAAATACACTAAATTCCTGTGTTTCATCTGTACGAATGATTTCGTACAATTCATATTCAGATGCATTTGCTAAGGCAAAAGGAATATCTTTTATAAAATTCGGATCAGTATATAGATTCTCAGGAATTTGCGTTTCAGGATGATTTATAAACTCAAGGCATAATTGATATCCTTTTAAAAATGCATTTTTAACAGCTGCAGGGAATAGAGTTTCAAAACGTTTCACATTATTTTTAAACGTTTTTTCTTCAATTTCGTTATTAAATTCTCTTTCCTGTAAGATATTTGCCTTATTCCCTAGTAATAAAAAGTAGTGATTAATAATGCGACTAATATCCTCTTCAAATGCTGCATTCTCCTCACAATACTTTGTAAATCGTTCTTTACTCATGTTCACAATTTCGTTCATAGCTTCAAATTCTCCCTTTTTATTGTTATTTATACAAAAAAAAGACACACCGATGGCAGGTTATGTGCCTTCGGTGTGTCCGTTTAGCTAGAAATTAAATCTATTAATTTGTATATTTCTCTTAGTTAATTGTAGTTCACGTATAAGAATACCTCTATGAATTTTAAAAGTCAATAGATTAATTACCTCCTTGTAAACTTATATTTATTCCTTCTTTCTATTTTTCTATGTATTTAATTTAAAAAAATACAAGTAATTAAATATAAATAATCCAAGTATTTTATATAAAAACAACAAGAAATATATATAACTAAACTCAATCATTAATTATAAAGAGATTCAGCAAACACCTCTAAAGCCTTGTATTACATACGTTCCTGGATATTAAGCTAAATTCACTATCGTAATATCCCCATTACATACAAGCTCTACATCATAGAAATCACAAATTAAGAAGTTAAATACCATATTACTAAGAATTCACAAGGTTAGAATCATATTACTAAGATAACCACAAGTATTGAATCGAATTATGAACATACCGAGTCGTAACCAAACATAACGTAAATCAATTATATGCTTCCGTAAAAATGCTAATAGATATATTTTCCTAAATAAAAAAGCATGTCTTCAAATTAAAGAACATGCCAAATAACCCTTGCTTTTAAGTAACTTTTTAACAAGGGTTTCCATATATATTTTTTTAAAATCACATAAATTCCGGATAAACACCATTCTTCTTATGATAATTTATCATTGCATCGTGTTTTTTCCCTGTAGACAAGTTTTTTTCCTTAAAACCTATCCAGGACTCTCTAAACTTTACACGCATAAATGCTGGAATAGAGAATATTTCTTGCTCTTTCAAACAACTTTCCACTTGATCTAATGCATAAGTCATTGCGTAAATTAATAATTCACTTTGTTTTTGTTTCGTCGGTAAATAGATTGCGATATCAACAATTTCTTGTCTAAATGCAGTCATTATATTTTCTTTATCTTTTTTACGTAACGCCTGTCCCATATGTTTCAAACGAGACACCGCTTCTTTTCTGCACTTCGCTACTGGTCTATGTAATTCTTTTTTATCATTCTCAATTACGCAGTTTGAAGAAAATACAACGTTGAACTTCTCAATGATGATTTGTTTTACCTGTTTCCTTGCACTAGTAATTCTTGTTTCATTAGATTTCTTCTCTTTAGAATCGATTGCAGTAAATTGCACGATGGGGTTAATAATTTCTATGTAGTGTCTTACTTTCTTTGCATTACGATTTAATCTCCTTTTTAAGGAAGACATCTTTCTTGTAATCTGAAACTCCTCAATTTTATGTTTATAATGTTCCATACCTACTTTTCTTGAAAAAGTATTGATTAAATCTAAAAGGAATATAATCCCTCTATTATCACGAGCCTTTACTAGACTACTCATTATCGTTGTTTGAATTAGGTGAAATGGAATACGGAAATACGATAGCGATATGCCTGTCATCTTTGCAGTTTCTGCAGTAGTGTGGTTATACAACGCATAATCTACAATTTCATATACAGTACGATTTCCAACAGGTGTTTCTTTTACGAGTCTACGCTCCAAACAAACTTGAAACCCTGTATAAATTGTTGTGTAGGGAATCCCACTTTTCTTAGCAAGATCCATTATTTGAAATTCACGTGGTAGCATTCCTATATCATTGCATTCAAAGTGAAGCAAGATGTAAGTAGCTAAAGCTGAAGATGGTAACTCTTTTCTTTCATTTTCTAGTTTTACGATGTTTAATAGTCCATCAAAAAATTTAACCCCATGAACTTTAAAGTTCTGTTGGGAAAAAGCCATTTGCGTATGCATAATGTTGCTAACTCCTTTCGAAAGAGCAGAAAAAGGCACTGTCATACCACGGATACAAAAATACTACTCTCTTAAAAGAGTAATACTTGTATAACAACGGTAAACAATGCCTAAAATTACGCAAGAAATCCCCTTTTTAAGTTGCACAAATACATAAGATACAGTAAAATTATCTTATAATTTCATGCAAAATAAAAAGGTTTATTGGCTTTGTTTACCGCGGTCGATTGAAAATTTCTTTTGGGATTTTTGTGCGGTGTACCACAATGAAGTAGTTGGCGCTATTTCATTGGGCTGATGAACCTTTTTTTGCTTTTTTATATTTTATTTTTTATTATATAAATATTTTATTATTAATAAATTTGTATCTAAAAAAATACAAAAATATAAAGTAACTACATCATATATAGTTTTTCCCATGGTTGCAAGGTGATTTTTTCAAAAGTATGACCTTTGCTAAATGACTATGTATAAATAACCACCACTCAAACACCTCGTTGAGCGCCGCTCAATCAAAAGTCAATTCACAATAAGTAAGAACAACTTAAACAGCCTCTGATCAACCGCCTGATTGTCGCTCAATTAACAAA
>NZ_VLTE01000013.1:0-70089 GCF_007558965.1 Bacillus sp. HY001
TTTTTAACATTCTCCGATCCCGATTTTCCTTTTATTATACAAGAAATACCCTATAGAATAGACTTTTTTCAAGTGTCTATTCTATAGGGTACATTTTACATATCCTAATCTTTTTTATTTATTCAATTGCACCAGCAACGTCATAATCGTTTAAATCTAATTCTATTGTTTGGCCAAGTGCTAATTTAGCAAGTTCTGATCCTAAATATGGACCTGCAGTTAAACCAGAAGCACCTAATCCGTTTGCAACGAGAATGCCTTTAAAGTTAGGTAATGGTCCGATAACAGGTAAGAATCCTGGAGTAAATGGTCTAAATCCAACTCTCGTTTCAAGCATAGTACTATCTTCTAAACCAGGCGCAACTGTTAATGCTTTATGGAATACTTCATGTAAACCACCTGCTGTTACACGGTGATCGAAACCAGTTTCATTCTCATGTGTTGCACCAATTACGACGTGACCATTGTCAAATGTTAAAATGTATTGATCGTTTGGCGGCATAACAACTGGCATATTTTCTGTTGCTGTATTTTCAATTTGCAGGTGAACAATTTGTCCTTTTTGGAATGTAACTAAGAAATTAATTCCTAACGGATTCAAGATTTCATTCGCCCAGGCGCCTGCAGTTACAATGACCTTTTCTGCTAAAATTGTTTCATCGTTTACTGTAACTCCAGTAATAAGATTACCTTCACGAACTAATACAGCATCTCCTTTTATAAAAGTAGCACCATGTTTTTTCGCAGCACTTATTAATGCGTTACGTAATAATCTTCCATTTACTCGTGCAGCGCCACTAATGTGAATAGAACTGTATTCTTCTGATAATGCTGGGAATAATTTTTTCGTTTCTTCAGCTGATAAACGTGTAATTTCCCCAATCTCTGGTGCATCTTCACGTCGTTTATAAGCTCGCTCTTCCATTTGATCTAGTTTTTTCTCGTCAGTATGTAAACTAATTGCACCTACACGGTTGTAACCTGTATCTGTCTCACCGTCTTCTTCTAATTGTTGGATTAACGAAGAATAGTAACGTGCACCGCCTTTAACGATTTTATACCACGCTTTATTACGACGCTGTGAAAGCCATGGACATACAATACCAGCCGCTGCATCAGTTGCTTGACCTAATTGTTGGCGATCAACGATAGTAACATTCGCACCTGCTTTAGCAAGGTGATAAGCTGTAGACGCTCCTAAAATTCCAGCTCCAACTACAATATACGATTTCATTTCAAACACCTTTTCTCTTTTACTAATTATTTAAATATAAGAACATACTTTAGTATACTGAAAGGAATTCTATTTTCAATGTGCAAAGTGACATTAATTGTTGCATCATTGTGACGTTCCTGACCATTATTTTTTCTTCTTACGGAATAATTCAATTGTTTTATAGCCTTGTGAAAGGATTTCAATCATTTTCTCAAGACGTTTATCACGTGTTTTTTCTTGTTTTACAGAAAATAAATTACGTGCCCAATCCTTTTGATATCCAGGTGTTAAACTTTGATAAAATTTAAGTTCAATTGGATGATTAGCCAATAGGGCTTCTACATCTTTAATACGATCTGCATAATCGGCAACACATTGACTCATAGCAGGCGCTTTTTTCTCTTTTTTCTTTTCATGCTTTAAGCCTACAACAGTAAAGACGTCGTCCATACTCACCATTCGTGCAAATTTAATATCACTCTGTCCTACATACCCATCTTCGCCAACGCTTAATGCAGGAAACATTTCATCACGGTGAATAAACGTACTGTAACGAGAATTACCTTTTTTCGGATACGCGAAGAATATGTAGCCTTTTTCAAGTAGTAATTCTTCATTACTAATAATATAATTCGTTTGTTTCACCATTTCATCAAGTGTTTCTACAAAAATAAAAATGGCATCGTGTTCTTTTGAAAATGCAGTTTCTTTTCCTGTAAAAATGTCATAATCATTAGGTTCATTAATTACGACCATATTTGTATACTTATTAAGTTTCAATTTATCAATAATTGACATAAAAATCTTCCTTTACATTCAAAATTCATTGTTTATAATTTTTCATACTGTTCTAGTGTATTATATCTAATTAGAAAATCAAACTTTAATAGTTATTTTAAATAAAAGTTAATAAAAATAGCCGATTCCGCGTAAGAACCGGCTAGCTATTCGTGTCATCACAACTCAATAGCAAATAAAGTATATAAAAACGCTCTATATTGATCTTCTGTAATTTCACGTTTCACTTTTTCACCATGAATGATTTCAGTTAAACTCGTATTCGTTAAAGAGACATGGCCAGAGACCGTCAATTTAACTGCAATTGGTCTTTTATTGAAAATAGATTTCTCATCTTCTATTACTCTTTTTTGAACATCATTCACTTCTGTCTCATCAATGATACGATTATAAAATGCATGACAAACTTTCCACTCACCGTTCGTATCTTTTCTTTCTAGAACGTAATTTCCTTTACTTGTATCTTTTCGTCTCACTCGATACGTACCATTTTTAGAGGAAACAGCCCCACCAGTAAAAGGTACAGGGACTAGAGGTACTAAAGAAGCAATACCTACATCAATTAAGTATCGTATGTTATCATAATTTAAAATAATCGTTATATGTCCATCCTCAAGTGCCCATGCGTTGATTTCATTTTTATATACGGTACCAAGTGCAAGTTGTACATCATAACCACAATCTTGTAAAAAGTAGTAAAAAAGAGTATTTAATTCATAACAAAGTCCGCCGCGGGACGTATTTAAAATTTTATTCTGTAAATTTTCCATAGTAATTGTATTCGCATTACGTGCTATAACATCTAAATTCTCAAATGGTATAGTGTGTGCGAATGCAAAGAGAATTGTGTTTAATTCTTCAAAGTTCACTTCAGTACGGTTTGCAAGATTCAATCTTGTAAAAAGCTTATGTTGTAGACTTGTCATAGTCAGCACCCCTTAACATGTATAAGTTAAAATAGTATATGCTGATTGTAAATTTGATGGGGTCCTGAAACAATGTACATTTCATTTAACTGTACCGGTACAAAAAGTCCAACTCACTAGATTACATAAGAAAAGAAGCTACAAATACAAATTTAATAGTTTATCTATAGGTAAATTATTAGCATCACTTAAATCAACAAAATATTGAAGTTGCCACAATTGGCTTTTTTTCGCTTGATTGCTAACAGGAGTATCCCAAAGCGGATAAATTCTCATAGCCATTTTGCCTTTTTGACTTTGCGTTTTCAATATTTTTTCTTTAAGAAGAATTTCTTTAGGGAAAACAAATTGTCCTAGTTTATTATCATCAATGCAAGTGATAACTAATAAGTCAGGAGCAGCGTCATAAGAAAATGCTTGATTTTGCATATTCTCATCTTTCTCCCAAAAAGAAACAAATTGCCCGATTTTATTAGGCGTAATTTTTGATACTCTAAAACGGATAGTTTTGTTATTTAAGTGAAATAAACAACCGGCATATTCTGCGTTTTGCTGTTCTTCTTTTAGATTCGTGATTATTAATTTGTTAGGTTTGTAAATTATATTGTTTAAATTTCCAATTACATCATTAAATTTGTTCAAGAAAACTCCCCCTTTATTCACCTCTTAGTTTATCACAAACATCAGTTCTTCTATATCGTATATAATCATGAACTAAGTGAAATGAGGGAATTTAGCAGGATATAATTATTACTTTAATGTACTTAGTTTTTCAATTGCTTGTTGTTCAGTTGATAAGTAAAATATATCTCTACCTTTATTACATTCATAAATAAAATCCTTTAAGCTTTTACTAGTATACATAGAGAAATCCCCAACAATAGCAAACTTTACCTTGTAGTTTATAAACTTTTGAAGAATATCGCCCGCAAGACGTGTCTTTAGATCAAAGAAGTCTTCGCTTATTAAAGATTTTGGGATAATAATATGTTTCGCATCTACCTCATATTGAACTGTTGCCATAGTATCTAATGCAGACTGAACATCCGATATTAATACCTTATCGTTTCTAATGACCGCAATATTGATTCCATCGACTACTACTTTCTTTATCTTCATAGTCCCACCCCTATATAATTTACACAGTATGAGTAAAATCGTTTTACAAAACTTCGTATTAATCATAGATTAAATTAGCCGCAGCTATTAAAATCGCCTCTATTTTTTATTGTAAATATATACTTTTTATTATTAATACGGTCAATGAAATTAATGATAGTTTCTCTTTTTTATATTTTTAAATATATATTTGAAATTGCTTTTACTTGTTATAAAAATATTGTGGAGTAACATAACTTAACAAACTATCCAAAGTGTTAATCTCGGCATATGGTTGTATTTGGGTAGTATTCTTGATTTTCTGAGGGTTAAACCACACACCTTTTATATTTGCATTTTGAGGACCAGCAATATCCTTTTCTAAGTCATCCCCAACAAATAAGGTATTTTCCGGCTGTGCATTTAGCTTACTTAATGCTAGTTCGAATATACGTTTATCAGGTTTACTCAATCCCACTTCTTCCGAAATAATGATTGTATCAAAGTAATTGTTTAAATTCGTATTAATTATTTTAGCCTTTTGCCTCTGAGTTGAGCCATTTGTTATTATTCCCACTTTAAAGTGTTTCTTTATATGATTTAAGAAATGAATAGTATTTTGGTCAATTGAAAAACATTTAGGGAAATTTTCATTCCAAAAATCTTGGATATACTTGCGTGGCAATCTATATTTCGGCGCGAATTCATCAAATAATGATTCTATAACTATCGTTTTATCACTAATGCCATATTCCCTTTTATCGTACTCTTTAAATTTCTGTAACATATTGTTTTTGACTGTATCACTAACATCCTCATAACACTTTTCTAAAACTAATAAAAACAAGTTATCTACTGCTTTATCCCTATCAAGTAACGTATCATCTAAATCAAACAGCATCGCTTTATAACCCATCAAATAATTTCACAACCTTTCTATATTTCCTAGATATTATCAAAAGTAATCAAAAACTCGTAATAGGACGATATTCGAAGAGTTAAATCAAAAATCCTTTTTCTGTTTATTAATTGATGTGACAGTACACTATTTCGACTAAGGTAATAGATGAATTTTTTGATTTTAATTTATAATTATCAGACTAATCGGAACACATTTTATGATAATCTGTACTTAAAGATTAAAAACAAAGGAGGATTCGTATGCAAATAAGACCCAAGGCAAGTGAATATAACCTCTATTATGCAACGTATATTAACTTGATATCAGACGGAAATATCATACATATTCTAGAACAACAGATACAGGAAACGAATCTTTTATTAAAGGGGATTTCTGATAGTGAGGGACTTTTCCGATATGCTCCTACTAAATGGAGTATAAAAGAAGTAATCGGTCATGTAGCGGATACAGAACGGATTATGGCGTATCGATTGCTATCTATCGCTCGAGGCGAGAAAGCAGAACTTCCTGGGTATAACGATGAAATGTATGTTCTTAAAGCTGCTTTTGATAAGCAATCTATGCAAGATCTTCTTGAGAATTTCATAGTTGTTCGTCAATCTACCGTACATTTACTTAAAAGTTTAGATAAAGACGCTTGGTTACAAAGAGGAAATGCGAATAAATCTACAGTTACAATTCGTGCATTAGCATACATCATTGCTGGTCATGAGCTTCATCATCTTCAAATTATAAAAGAACGTTATTTTGGTTCTAATGCATATCCATTAAGTTAAATATTATATTTAAGTATATAATATTTAATTTTCTAAATGTAAAAAGAGAATATGGTTAGCTCTTAGAGCCTTGAGCAATTTTTATTAAATTCAGCAGGCTAGCCACTTTTATTCGGTACATAATTTTCTTCAAACTGGTATAATATAAACACAATAGTTCTAGAAAGGTGATGATATTATGTATGAACAACAAAATAATAGGGATAGAGATCAAAAAATGATGTTTTCAATGCAAGGAATTCCCACAAATAGAGTTAACATGAATCAATTACCTAAATGGATTAGAATTTTCGGCTATTGTGCATTTGGTTGGTTGATACTATTTAGTTTCATTATGATCGTAGGGTTAATTCTGCAGTAACGATACTTATAAAATGTTTACGGGAAAGTATTTAGATCATAAGTCTAGGTAATAAACTATTTTAATCAATAAGACCTGTTACTGAATCTGTGTATGATTCTACCCATTCATAAAATGAAAGTTCATTATCCCAGGTGACCATATTCATTGCTTTTGCACAACCCCAATCTAGAAGTCGTTGATGAAGCATATGTACTTTAAGACGTTTTTTATATCCTCTTTCCCTTCTAAATTTCTACAATACAAATTAACTAAATGTTTTGCGATATTGCCTTCATTGTTATCTAAATAGTAAGTAATCATCTTAATTAGATCAGAAACAGGATCTGCAAAATATGAATTTGTAAAATCAAAAACACCACCAAATTCCCATCCATTGTCGCCTAAATAGATTAAGAAGTTTCCAGGCTTAAAATCGCCCATCACATAAGTTGGAGTAGATAAATTTTTAAAAGCCCCCTTGGATTCGTCTAATAAAGCTTCCACCCATTTGAAATCCTTATCCGTAATTTTCGAGTATTTTTTGGCATCCTCTAACCAAAATAATATTCTATTGAAAAGCCATTGCGTGTATGAATTTTTAAAGGGAATTATCATGAGTTTTTCCGTATTAAGTTCACCAAATTCGTTGACTTTCCAATTATGAAATTCAGATAATGTTTTAGCGATTAATTCGGCTATTTTAAACTTGTCATTTAATTTGAGTTTAGCTTTCAGATATTTTGAGTTTAGATGTTCGCCTTGAAGACAAGGCATTAGTGAATAACTCCAACCAAAAATTTCATCCGAATCATCAATTATATATGGCATAGGGACAATCACGTTTGTTCTTTTATGGATATTTTCTACAAAAAATTTTTCCTCAACCAATTGACCAGCATAAAGTGGGTTTCCTTTAAAAACATACTCTCCTTCTGTTGACGAGACAAACATAGTTTGGCCCATAGCTCCATTTGCTGTTTTTTTCGATGAAATGAGTTTACCCAAATTAAATTTATTGAGCATCGATTGTAATTGATTATCATTTACTATTCCTAGTTTATTAGATGCAAAGATTATTTCCGCAGTCATATGAGGCCTCCAATCCGCTTTATCTTTAAATAAACTTCCATATAACAATGATTTCGTTAACCATTTAAAAATACCCTTTAGCAGAATAAAGATTAGCTAATTGTTCATTTCTATTAACTTTCTGTATAAAGGTGCTCTGGACACATTTGATTTACAGTCATGCTTAAATCAAATAAGATATTTTATTACTTGGACGTACACGTACACATACTCCTTATCACCGTTGTGGATATAAATAATTGTATCTTGCGGAAAATAGTAATGAGGATGAAAACGGGGGATACTCACAATCCCTTTGAATTATTTTTGGATGATAAAACATGTTTTTCTACTCTTTCATATAGAGTAAGTAATTTCTTGATAAAAGAAAATTTCGGTACTAACCAATAAGAAAACAATGCTGAAACACATCCTATTAAAGCCCCTATTGCAACATCAAAAGGATAATGAACTCCTACCCAAATACGAGAGATTCCTACACAAAATGCAAGTATAAGCCATAACCAACCAGCTTTATTACGAACAAGCCAAAACGAAAAACAAATTGAAAAAAAGAGAATCGTATGGTCACTAGGAAATGAATTATCTACAGTATGGTCGACAAGTTTATTCACATCAGGCAATATTGCAAACGGTTGATAATTTAGATGGAATTTCCCTGCTATTTTTCCAATCACCTCAGCAATTACAAAAGCAACCATCGCTTGTATAACCATCATCCTAGTTTTTCTGGACCCAGTAAACCAATAAGTTAAAATAATTAAAGCAAAAATATACACCATATATTCTGCCAAAAACACCATGGTTGAGTTTAGGAATGAATATTGTTTACCTAATTCATTAATTGCTCGAAAAATATCAATATTGAATTGAGAAAAAGACATGTTCAAAGCCCTCCTTTTTTATAAGGTGTTTTACTGATTGCCATATACCTTCATTACATAAATAATTTTGATTATTGTACTCATCTGAAAATATCAACCTTTTATGACATCGCTTTCTTCTTTTTCACTTTAATAAAAAAAGAAAAAGGAAAACATCGAACTTTCTTACAAACATTCGTGCATTCTTACAGTTTTGTCATTTTCTCGTCACTTAGCAAATGAATTCGTCGTCTTGCCTTTCGTTATTTTCAAAACTCTTGTAACTCTAGGTTTAT
The DNA here is from genome assembly GCF_007558965.1 of Bacillus sp. HY001. NCBI lineage: Bacteria > Bacillati > Bacillota > Bacilli > Caryophanales > Bacillaceae > Bacillus > Bacillus sp. HY001. The sequence goes on from NZ_VLTE01000013.1 coordinate 8,328, forward strand.
ATTGTTCTTTCAGTATGCAACGGTTAGTTCTGTAGCAATGATCACATAAGTAAAAAGGAGAAGAACCTTGGTAAGTCTTCTCCTTTTTACTTATGTTTTTATTGAATTGTAATAAAATTACAGTACGTGAAATTATATTACTTAAACTTTAAAAGCGAAGTGAAAACAACATTCACTTCGCTTTTTGAATTTATTTAATTGGTTTCTCTATTTTTAAAACTAATGAACTTAACGCAGGAACTTTAATTTTATTATCATGGACAACATAAAGTGTTGTACTACCTGCTAGTTTACCGTCCACTAGTACTTTCCAAGGACCTTTTGATGGAAGCGTTATGTCAATGTCTTCCCTATTTGCATTGTGAGCCACCATAAAGTATTCGCTTTTATTCCCACTTACCTTTTCATCTATTGTATAAGCGACAACATTTTTTGGAACATCGATAAAAGTTATATGATTTTTAATCTGTTCTGCAGATGTCATTCGAAATGCTGGATACTTTTTGCGTAATTCTATTAAGCCCTTCATATAATCTACTTCATTATTAAATGCTGCACGGCGTAGCCAGTCCATTTGGTTAATTGAATCAGGGGATTTGTAACTGTTATGATCACCATATTTCGTGCGCATAAACTCTTGTCCTGCATGTAAGAATGGAATACCTTGTGATGTTAATAAAATCGAAGAAGACAATTTGTGCATTTGTTTTCGCACTTCTTCACTGTCACCTGGATTAGTCAACTCAAGTTTGTCCCATAATGTATGATTATCATGTGCTTCCACATAAGTTAGTACCTGCTCCGGATCTTGATAAGTAGACGAGTTTATATCGTAGTCAATGCCTGCTGTAATTCCTTTTTTAATACGGTCTTCCATGTTTTCCTTCCCATTTACAAAGCCATTTTCTTTTTCCTCAAATACGCTACCTTTCAATCCATCTCGTATATTATCGTTAAAATGAGCAATCCCTTTCATTTTTTTCGCATTTTTTTGATTTGCTTTCAACTCAGCTGCAAGAGGTGTATTTAAATCCCACCCTTCTCCATGCAATATAATAGAAGGGTCAATTTGATTTACAGCTTTACGTATTTCATTCATCGTTTCATAATCATGAATACCCATTAAATCAAAACGGAATCCGTCTAAATTATATTCTTTTGCCCAGTATGTGACCGAATCCACCATAAATTTTCTCATCATTTTTCGTTCTGAAGCTGTATCATTTCCTACTCCAGTTCCATTTGCAAATGTTCCGTCTTCATTGTAACGATAATAATAACCTGGAACTAACTTATGAAAATTAGATTCAGTAGCATTATACATATGGTTATATACTACATCCATCACAACACGAAGATTATTATCATGCAGTGTTTGAATCATTTGCTTTAATTCAGTTATTCGAACAGTAGGCTCATATGGATTTGTAGAATAGGATCCCTCGGGAACGTTGAAGTTTTTCGGGTCATATCCCCAGTTATATTGTGGTTCGTTTAAATTCTCTTCATTTACTGATGCATAATCAAATATCGGTAAAAGCTGAACGTGCGTAACACCAAGATCTTTTATATGATCAAGTCCTGTTTTCACACCTTCAGGCCCTTTTGTTCCTTTTTCTGTTACCCCTAAATATTTCCCTTTCTGCTTAATGCCACTTTCGGGCTGAATAGAAAGATCACGTACATGCAATTCATAAATAATAGCATCTTCCGGATTTTTAAATTTTGGCTTTTTGTTTGCTTTCCATTTTTTCGGATTTGTTTCTTCTAAATCAACAACTGCACCTTTATCTCCATTTACAGAAGCAGCACGTGCATACGGATCAACTGCTTCAGTCCACTTATCACCAATTTTTACCTTATATGTGTAATAGAGCCCTTTTTGATTCCCTTTAAGTTCTGCTTTCCAAGTTCCTTTTTCAGCTTGTTTCATGTTTATTTCAGTACCTATTTTATCGTTCCATTTTTCATATGTAACTAACTTCGCTTCACTCGCAGTAGGAGCCCATACACGGAACTTAGTAAATTGTGGCGTATATACATTCCCTAAATCGTTACCACCATAATAAAATGAATGATCAAATTCCTCACTACGAATTACTTTACCGATTTCCGTATACGCATCAGCTACGTTTTCGATTTTCACTTTGTATGATTGTTTTAAATCAATTTTCTGCTCCGTAATTATTTTAAACTTATTCGTAACATTTCCACTGTTTCTATCATAAGGACTAATATTCTTTATTTTAATGCCTTCAATTTCAATTTTCCGTTCCTTAATATGAAACGGGACATTAGTCGTTACAGTAATCTCATTGAAACTATCAATAGTTGCTTTTTGAAGTGATAGATCCGAAGAAGGCTTAGAGTTATATACTTTATCATCACCAGAAAGAATCCACACTTCAGCGCGACCGTCCTTTATATTTTCAATCCAACGATCACCACCATCTTTTTCCCAATCATTTGTACGAATGATAAATCCTACACGATTATATTCACCTTCTATATTAATCTTAGCGTACTTTCCAAATTCATCTTCACCAGTAAATTCATATGATTTACCATTTGCATTTTCTCCCCATGTCCAAAGGTTCCAGTTCTTTGTATTTCCAGATTGCTCTTTGTAATGAATGATAACTTCAGTTGTTTTCGAATTTGAAACTGCCTTTACACTTTGAAAAGAGAAAACAGATGATAACATAACGATTATAGTAAGTAATAAAACTGATTTGTTAACTAATCTTTTTATCATTTTCACCACATACACCCTTTCTTTAAATAGTAGGCACAATTTATTATGCTCGTACTAAATTACACTATTTAAATTAATCTAGAAATCTCTTTTACTTCACCCCCATATTGGCTATTTTCACATTTGTATTTCAATGATCTTTTTTATTACGAAAACGTTTGCATTAATTGTTAAAAAAATATATTTGATTCCGTCTACACATATTCGTAATTACTAAAAGATCAGGGAAATTATTTTAAAGCAATCGTTTGTTATCGCTTTCATTCTATAGTACTTCCTATCAATAGGTCAATATATTATTAATTTTCAGTTTTTTTATTTTTAATCCTTATATATTTGTCACAACTTATTGAAGATAGACGGCCTCATTATCGCTTAGTAAGTTTATTTTCACTCATACATTGCTGCATAAAAAAACAGCTACTATCTTTAAAATGACAGTAGCTGTTTTTCATAATGTAATAATATATGAATGAAAACTATATTTCTAACTTACTTAATTTTTGCTGCATCAAATGCCTTTTGAACTGCTTGAACTTCAGCTGTATTCGCTCCATATTTATTCGTTGCCACTCGAATACATGCTGATCTCAATTCCTTGAAATTAGAAGTCATATTTAACTCATCTGTATTTGCATAATAGAAGATATCAAACATTTTATCTTCACCAATCCCTTTAACAGTTACACCGTTATGAGTTCCACCTTTTGCAATGAGATACGCAACTTTATTAATAATACTTGAATTAAAATGAACGCCACCTTGATCCCATCCATTAAAATCATTAAATTCACTGTAATCATCTGGATAAGGTACACCAAGTGAAGATGGAACAGAAGCCGGGTTTTCCATATCACGGAAAATAGATCCAGTTTGTTCTCCCATCGTCCAGTTAAAGCTTCCATTATTTACGTATTTCTCAATAGATGTTCCCATAATATCAGATAGCGCCTCATTAATCGCACCAGATTCACCGTAGTATTCAAGATTAGATTCGCTAGAAGTAACAGCATGTGTAAATTCATGGCCAGCTACGTCATACGCTTTGACGATAGGATCTCCATATACAAGCATACTTCCATTATTCGCACTTAAAGCATTCTGCCAATTTTTCGGATCATTCGTATCTCCAGAATCCCAAGCATGTACAACTGAAACTACCTTTTGTCCCTTATTATCAAAGCTATTACGCTTATATTTATCTTTATAAAAATCAAATACTTTTGTTGCTAAGTAATGAGCACTTACTGCTTTTGAATCGCTAAATGTTGTCGAAGTACTAGTTGCTAATGTACCAGGATAATAGCTTTCTTCTCTAGTAATGTCTCTATAATTTACATCATATGTTTCAATTCCTTGGCCTCTTGTATAATCAGCAAGGGCATATTTGCCATTACTTTGTTTAGAGATACCAAATGTACGTGATATACCTAAATCATCTTTTCCTGTTCCAGTTAATGATGTAAGATTGCTTTTTTTACTTTTCTTTAATGCGCCAACTAGTTTTTCACTTGCTTTTAAGTTAGATTCTTGTACCATATTTTTTAACATATCACCATTTTGTGCATTTACTAAATAAGTTCCGGAAACATAGTTTGGTGTTGCAGCTTCAAATGTAACCTGATATGCATTGCTAGCTTGTCCATTCTTTTCATCAACAAAAATAACTTCTTTAATTTCTGGCTCAGTAATAAAATTGATATCGTTCCCGTACTTCGTATAAATATATTGTGTTGCTTCATCTTTTGATAGATTGATAGGTTTTTTCAATTCTTCTTGTTTTAAATTTTGCGCGCTATCGCCTGAAACACTTTTAATAACGCCCTTATTATCTACGTGTGCAGTTAATTGATGACCATATACTTCTTTTCCTTCGTATGTTTGCTGTATACGTACAAGTGTAGTCCCATCATATGAACCACGTTTTTGAAGAACTTTATAATCTACTCCTGTTTCCCCATTGACTTGCTTTGGAGAAAGAGCTTGTTCTGTTTTCTCCTTCAGAGCATCTTGTACTACATTCTCTGGTGCCTTTTGTGACGGTTGTGTAAGTTCACCTGAACGGAACGATTCTTCTTGAATTTGAACTTGTAGTTGATCTGTTTCCTCTGCATGACCTACTCCGTATGGTGCTACAGCTGTTAAAGCTAAGCCAGTTGTTAAAGCTACCTTAGTTAATGTCTTTTTGTTTTTCATTTTTTTCACCTCGTATAATTTTTGAAATAGAAAGCTTGTACAAAGTATACTTGCTGTTTCTGTCGAAAAAAAGAGAAAATACACAATTTATGTGATATTATGCAGAATTACATACTGCAAGGACGATGATATAAATAAAGAACAACCCATATAAGTGCATTAATTTCAATAAAAAAAGAGCTCCCTAAGGTGCTCTTTACATACGATTAAAAATCATAAATGCATTGTGTCATTTATTAGTATATGCTCGTCTCATTCAATTGTTTATTTAGTGGTTTCTCTGCACAATAACCTTTAAAAATTCGTTATCTAATACATTGAAATTCTCCGGTACTATTTGATTAGTAAATAATAGAGATAGTTAAAATAATGTAAGAAACAAACATGATGAAAGCAAAACAATAGATAAAGATAGCACTCGACATGTATTATTTTATTCTTTTTTTCATATTAATTTGTTTTATTTATTAACATTTCAGGATTAATTTGAAGTTGCCCTTTCCAAGATCCAGCTATTTTTCCTATTTTATTTATGTTTACATCTAATGTTAAAGATTGTTTAAAGGAACCTTTTCCTTCAGGACCTTCAACAAATGTAATGACACCTTCTGGTCTGTCTTTATCACGTATGCCTACATGCTCTAACTTTTTTCCTTCTGACATTAATTCGAATGGTAAATTGTCTTCACTTTGAATAAATGATAATTGTGAAAACATACCATTTCCTATGTTATACTCAGGATTTTCTTCTTGTTGTCCGTTTATTTTCCCATCACTTTTTATATCTAATCCATTTGTATCAAATTCAAATGGCATAAGAGTTCCATCGGCTTTTTCAACTCTATAATGAACAGATATGCGCGCATCTGCCACATATAATTCTTTAAGATGTACAGTTATTCCTTGATCCGTTATTTTTTCATCGATAGGGATAAACTGCCCTTTCAACATACCTTCTTGCTGTACACCGTTTTCATCTTTACTTCCTTCATTTACAACTGAATCATTTAAAACCTCATTAGCAAAGTAAGAAGCAATATTAGTTGCTGCAACTTGAACTTGCGGAATCATAGATATAGTAAAAATACCTACCGCAGCAACCGCCGTATACATGAAACGTTTTGATTTTTTATTCATATTTGAAAATACTCCCTGCTTTTTTTCTATCATTTGATTTGTAGTAAGTACATTATTAGACTGGTTATGATTATTAAATGTTTGCCATGCTTTTTCGACATCAATATTTATTTCTGGAGTCTCATGAAGCTTCTCCTCGGCAAGTGTTGAATTTTCCCATTGATTTAATTCCGTTAGCTCAATTAATAAATTTTGACATTCCTTACATTTGTCTAAATGCTTTATAAATTGTTTTCTTTCCTCACGGGAAAGTTCGCCATCAATATATGATTGAATGGATCCCATTTCATAACAGGTCATTTAGTTCCCCTCCATTTGTTCAAAAATTTCCCGAAACTTTAGCTTAGCTCGTGCCAACAATGTTCCAATAGATGAATCGTCAATTTGAAGTACTTGCGCGATTTCTTTATATCGAAACCCTGAAAATTTCATTAATAATATCGTTCTTTCTTGTTCCTTCATTTGCTGCAACACCATTTGTACTTTTGTAATTTCTTCTTTTCTAATCCATTCATCATCTAGTGACGAATCAATTTGAACTTCTTGATATTGAGCTTCTTTATCGATTCTTGCCTGATGTCTCTTTTCAGAGCGAATGTAGTTATAGGCGACATAAGTAGACGACTTTATAAGCCAAGCACGTAAATTTTCTATTGTTTTCCAATCTGAATGATACAGTTGTAAAAACACCTCTTGTGCTAATTCCTCAGCAACTGTCTGTTCTTTAATGATCCATATTATTTGTTTAACAACATACGCATAATTTTGTTTAAACAACTCTTCAAATGTTATTTGTGAAACATTCCTCTCTTCACTTTTTATTGTTTGCATGTAAGTAAAACCTCTCTCTCATTTGATGCCTGCATTATAGAGAAACCAGAATGCTCATTTTTGTGACAAAAAAGTATATTTTTTATTATGTACTACTGCGTCCATTCATCTTCTAAACAAATATTTATATTAATTAAAGTGAATTTTTTCTTAATAACAACATAAAACCCACTCTTCACTATTTTTAAGAGTGGGTTTTATACTAAAATAAATCAAATTCTATAATGGCAAAAACTTTAAAACATAGATCGATGTTTTAGAATTGATATTACATCACTGCATTTGTAGAAGTTATAGATATGTAAAACTTTTATCTTAACTTTAAATAAAGAATTCCTGCCATTTTTATACTAAATAACATAATAGAACCCCTTTTATTGTCCTAGCAAATTACTAGCAATACATTAATTAAAAACATTGTTCTTTCAATTTATCATTAAATAAATGTAAAAAATGCCCCTATTCATTCATTTTTCATGCGTATGTATGTACATTTGTTAATTTATTCGATATATTATGTGTATTGAATGATTATGAAAAGTTTATAGGTCGCTAAAAACCTTATATTTTTATATCCATGAAAACTACAAAATGTATGTAAATCCATTTGTCAAATGAATTTAATGCGGAAGGAGGTTTGTGGTTACTTCATCGGGATATAATAATCAGTTTTACACTGATAAAAATATAGGAGGCGACATAATGTTTCGTACGATTTCAAATTTCATGAGAGTAGCTGAGATAAGAAACAAAATTCTTTTTACACTAGCGATGCTAATTGTTTTTCGCATTGGCACGTTTATTCCAGTTCCTCATACTAACGCAGAGGTATTAAAAGTACAAGATCAAGCTAACGTTTTAGGTATGCTAAACGTATTTGGCGGAGGAGCACTACAACACTTCTCAATCTTTGCTGTAGGTATTACACCTTATATTACAGCTTCCATCATAGTACAATTACTACAAATGGACGTTATACCTAAATTTTCGGAATGGGCAAAGCAAGGAGAGATGGGCCGTAAGAAATCAGCTCAATTCACTCGATACTTTACAATCATTCTCGCATTCATACAAGCCATTGGGATGTCTTATGGTTTTAATAATATAGCAGGTGGACAATTAATAACAGATCAAAGCTGGACTACATACTTATTTATTGCGACAGTTTTAACTGCAGGTACTGCATTTTTACTTTGGTTAGGTGAACAAATTACTGCTAATGGAGTAGGTAATGGTATTTCGATGATTATCTTTGCAGGACTTGTTGCAGCGATTCCAAATGTTGCTAACCAAATTTATTTACAACAATTCCAAAATGCAGGCGATCAATTATTCATGCATATCATAAAGATGATTTTAATTGGCCTCGTAATTTTAGCGATAGTTGTTGGCGTAATTTACATACAACAAGCTGTGCGTAAAATACCGATTCAATATGCAAAAGCTGTTTCAGGTAACAATCAATATCAAGGAGCAAAAAACACTCATTTACCTCTTAAAGTAAATAGTGCTGGTGTAATTCCAGTAATCTTTGCTTCCGCATTTTTAATGACGCCGCGTACAATTGCGCAGCTCTTCCCTGATTCAAGCGTCTCAAAATGGATCGTTGCAAATCTTGATTTTGCACATCCATTTGGAATGACACTTTATGTCGGTCTTATCGTTGCTTTCACATACTTCTACGCATTTATTCAAGTAAATCCTGAACAAATGGCTGAGAATTTGAAAAAGCAAAATGGATATGTGCCTGGTATTCGCCCTGGTAAATCAACAGAACAATATGTAACTAAGATTTTATATCGATTAACATTTATTGGCGCAATTTTCTTAGGTGCAATTTCAATCTTACCGCTCGTATTCACGAAAATTGCTACGTTACCACCTTCTGCACAAATTGGTGGTACAAGCTTACTTATCATCGTAGGTGTAGCACTTGAAACAATGAAGACGTTAGAAAGTCAGCTTGTGAAACGTCATTATAAAGGATTTATAAAAAAAGTAAATTAAGTAAAAAAACACAGTTGGTTATTTTTCCAACTGTGTTTTTGATTCTGCTACATCTAATTTTCCCACTAATGTATCAATCACTTTTTCTAAGTTCACTATTTTTTCTTCTAATGCCTGTATGCGTTTTTCGCTATCCAGTACATTATTATATTTTAACTCATCATTGGACGATTTGAACTGCTCCCATAATTCGAAAATAGTATTTTCAGTAGGTAATTTTAATTTTTCATCATTAATGTTTGCATCTTTATTTGATTCTAATTCAAATTGAAGTTCATATGTATTTCCAGTTAATTCTTTAGCTATTTGCGAAATTAAATCTTTATAAGACTTTTCAACCCATCCTTGTTGGAATTCGTTTTCAAAATAAATGATCAATGAATTTTCATTTATTCTGGCTGTCGTTTCTTTAACCCACGTTTCATATGAAGGTCTTGAAATTGTTAATTGGATTTTATCTTTTATTTCATCCCAAATCGTGTTGGATTCCTCTTGTCCAGAAGTGAGTGGATGATTTTGCATGTTAAGAATCTGTGCTATAGAAGTGGTTTTTGATTCTATTTCGAACCAAATTTGATATTCTTTATTTGTAAGATTCTGTACGGTACTTGAAATTATATTTTTATACTCTCCTTCAAGCAAATCACGATGAAACGCATCTTCACAAAAGATTATTAATGTGTTATCTTCTATCGTAGCATTTGTATTTCTAATCCACGTCATAAATGTTTTCTCTGCTAATTTTGGCCTTAATGCTTTCTTAACGTCATCCCAGCTATTAAGCCTTTCTTTTTGAACATCATTCAACTTATGTGGTTCGCCATTACATAGATCAAACTGAATTTCAAACGTCGTATTAAACATTTCTCTTAATGTATGAAATACTAATTCTTTGTAATGAGATTCTAACCAGTCACGTGCAAATTCATTCGGACAATAAATCGTTAATATATCATCTTCTAAATAAACAGTTGTATTAGTAAACCAAGTTTCATATGATGGTTTTGAAATTTGTGTTCGAATTTTTTCCTTTACTTCAGTCCAATTTATTTTCATAATAACTCCCCCTCTTTTATAGTTCTTTTTCATATAGCTTAATAATATTACGACTTTCCAATAAATAAAGTCAATCCGTATCTTTAATAAAATTAAAGCAGCCCTATTCTATACAGGGCTGCTTCTTTATACAACTACATTTCCTTCTCAGATAATCTCCCTTGTTTGAAATAAGACTGGAGTGTGGATCGATTAGCTAAAAATACACCAGTCAAAATAAAACATGCACCTACTCCCATTGCGGGGTTTAAAGGTTCGCCTAATATGATATAGCCTACTATAATAGCAATTAACGGTGAGACATATAACCACGTTGACGGGAATACAGGATTTGTTTTTGATAAGAGCCAATAATATAATCCGTGCCCACCAATTGATCCGATAAAGATTAGATATAAAATAGGCCACTGTACACTCCAAGAGGCTAATACAGATACATTCGGTTGTTCTACTACGGCAGACACGATTAATAGTAAAACTCCTCCATAAAACATTTGAATACCATTAATGAGAAATGGTGATACACTTTGTAAATCCGAAAGTATTTCTTTTGATCGAATAGAGCCTATTCCGTAAAATAACTCTCCTATTATTAAAACAACACAAGCAATACTCCATATGAAACTTACTTCTTGGTGCATGCCTGGTAAAGAAACAAAAACAACGCCTATTAGTGCTATAATTAATGCGAAAAATTGCTCCTTTTGTAATTTTGTCTTATTTCTCCTTGCCTGTAATAACAAAATCATCATCGGTCCCGTTGCAGAAAGCACAGCAGCTAATCCCGAAGAAATATATTGTTCTGCCCAGTACAGTGATGCGAATGTCATAAATGTTAAACAAAAACCAGCATACATAATTCGTTTTGAAAATACATGTGGCATAATTTCTTTCCTTTTTAACTTAAATATAATCATCAGAATTACTCCTGCTAAAAAGAAACGAATGCCTGCTGAAAATAATGGAGGTGCTCCTGCTTCAATTCCGATTTTTATCGTTAAAAATGTTGTTCCGAAAATAATACATACTAAAATATAATTGAAAATGACCATTTTTCTTCCTCCTTTTTACTCTTACCATGAGTATAGAAGGTGTGGTGTATAACAGTGTATCTATGTATATAACAGTTACCTAAAATCGTAGTTGATTCTCTTTAAATTTTTCGCTTTAATGAAATAAAAACGAAAAAGGTGAAACCATGAAGATTGTCCTTCGGAAAGAATCCAACATACCGTATTATCAGCAAATATATATGCAAATTGTTGAAAGGGTACAAAGTGGCATGCTTTCACATGGTGACGCACTTCCATCTTTACGCACTATGGCCGAAGATTTACAGATTAGCCTATTAACAGTTCGTAAAGCATATAAGCAGTTAGAAAAGAAAGAATATATACGCATTGAGCAAGGAAAAGGTGCTTATATACATAAACATGGAAAGAAAGACTTCAAACCAATTACGTATAAATGGCAACAAACGAAAACGATTAATGTTATGCGATCTCAAAATGCAATGAATCAGCACCGGAAATATTACGATTTTTCACAAGCAATTTTATATCCTCGCTTATTACCAAATCCATTCTTAGCTGATGAAATGCATAAAATACTGAATAAAGACCAAATGCTCCTAGCAACCTATGGGCCAATTCAAGGCGATTATGAACTGCGAGTTGAAATAGAAAATTACTTAAAAGAACACCAGCAATTACTGACAGATCCCTCTCGATTATTAATTACAAGCGGAGCACAACAAGGAATTGATTTAATTGCTCAAACATTATTAAAACCTGGTGATATTGTATTAGTGGAAAGTCCGTGTTACAGTGCTGCACTTGATATTTTCATCAATAAAGGTGCTCAAATCATTCCAGTTTCTCTTGATAATCAAGGAGTTCGCTCTGACTTAATAGATGATATTTGTCAAAGTAAAAATCCCGTATTATTGTATACGAATCCAACTTTCCAGAACCCAACAGGTACCGTAATGAGTAAAGAACGGAGAATGGAACTTATTGAACTAGCGGAGCTATATGAGTTTTTTATAATTGAAGATGATTCTTTCGGAGAGATATATTTTGAGGGTGCGACTGTTCCTCCTCCTATCAAAAACTTTGATACGAATGGCCACGTAATATATATAAAAGGATTTAGTAAGACGTTAGCCCCCGGACTGCGTATTGCAGCACTTATTGCAGATGGTCCTATTTTTGAATGGTTATTTGCTGTAAAAGGTTCAATGGATATCGGTAGCCCTTTATTAACACAAAAAGCACTTCTACCTTTCCTGCGTGCAGAACGTATGAAAAACCATTTAGAAAAATTACGTACGGCTTTACTAATTAGACGTGATATAACGATTGATTTGTTATCACCACTTAAAGAAATAAGCTTTGAAATACCAAATGGTGGCTTTAATTTATGGATTACACTTCCTGATTCGATAGATCCCTTTACCTTATTACAAAAAGCAAATGAAGTAGATGTCTCTTTTTTACCAGGAACAGCTTGTCTATTAAATCCCGAAATAAATAATCACCAATTAAGGATTAGCTATTCTATGTTAAATGAAAAAGATATGTTAATTGGTTTAGAGAGATTACATGATACAATACGAAACTGTATATGATAGAGATAACATTACATGTCCAATAACAAATACTATCCCAAAATGAAAATGTGACTTTTGGGATAGTATTTGTTTCTAAGTTTTTTCGTGGTTCAAACATTATCTTCCCACTTTCATTACAATCTTACCTCTAACATGTTGACCTTCACTCAAAATATGAGCTTCTCTAACCCCTGCTTCATTAAACGGAACAACTTTACTTATGATTGGTTTTATTTTTCCATGTACAATTAAATCTGATAATTCTTCTAGTTGCTTTCCATTTGCTTTTAGCCATAAAAAACCTGATTTTATTCCTTTTACTTTTTGAATTGGCTCATGAACAATCGAAATGAAAACACCACCAGGTTTTATAATTTGAAAACTTTTTTCCTGTACTTCGCCACCAATTGTATCTAACACAATATCAAAATCTGATAGTAGTTCTTCAAATTTATCTTTTTTATAATCAATAACAAGATCCGCTCCTAGAGACTTTAAAAACTCTTCATTCTTACTACTTGCAGTTGTCGCAACAAAAGCTCCAAATGATTTTGCGATTTGGATTGCTAAACTTCCAACTCCACCAGCTCCAGCATGAATAAGTACTCGGTCATGTTCTTTTATTGTTGCGTAATCTACAAGACTTTGCCACGCTGTAAGTCCTGCAAGAGGAATTGAAGCTGCCTCTTCGAAACTTAGATTTGTAGGCATATAGGATACTAAATCCGATTTTACTGTAATGAATTCAGCATAAGAGCCCTGTCCTATATTTTCTGGTTTCGTATACACCTTATCTCCTATTTTGAAACACTCTACTTCTTCCCCAACTTCTTCAATAATTCCAGCTACATCTAACCCTAAAATGATTGGAAATGAAAATCGTAACTGTTGTTGCAAGTCTCCTTTTCTTATTTTCCAATCAACAGGATTAATAGATGTTGCGAGAATACGTATTAATACCTCGTTATCTTTAACAACCGGTTTTAAAACTTGTCTTTCTGTTAATTCTTCAACACTACCATATTGATCTATAACAATTGCTTTCATTTCCATTCCTCCTTGCTGTTTATTTTAATAACATACAAATATTTCTCAAAATTTTTTGCCTTGAATTATCATAAACTTATTTTTGGAGGTAATTACGTAAGAAACATTAGAATCATTCAAAACTGTATTTTTAATTACATTAAAAAAGAAATGGGGATAACTTTATGACTGAAAAGATATTTAAAATAAACGGGATTGATATATGTACAGAAAGCTTTGGAAACCCTAAAAATCCAGCTATTTTATTAATTATGGGCGCTACGTGTTCAATGGTTTATTGGGATGAAGAATTTTGTGAACAGTTGGCTAACACAGGGAAATTTGTTATTCGTTTTGATAACCGGGATGTAGGGCGCTCTGTTGCATATGAACCCGGTACTTCCAATTATACAGTTACAAATATGGCAGAAGATGCAATTGGAGTACTTGATGCTTATCATATTGATCAAGCACATCTATTTGGTATGTCATTAGGTGGTATGATAGCTCAAATTGCTGCTGTAATACATCCTGAAAGAATATTGTCGTTAACATTACTAGCTACAAGTGTAATAGGCTCTGACGATAACACGCGCGATTTACCTCCGATGGATGAAAGGATTTTAACACATCACGCAAATGGCACGCATTTAGATTGGACAAATGATAAAGTTGTAGCACAATATTTAGTTTCAGGATCTCGGCTATTATGTGGATCAAAACGAACATTTGATGAAAAAAGGGTCTATAGACAAGTGAAACAAGAAATAGAACGAGCTAACAATTTATTAAGTATGTTTAATCACGCTCTACTACAAGGAGATGATGCATATGAAAATGTGCTTTACTCCATACAAGCACCTACATTAGTCATTCACGGAACAGATGATACCGCACTCCCTTTTGAACATGCTCTCGCACTTATTGATGAAATTCCTAACTCAGTCCTATTAACCCTCGAAGGCGCAGGACATGAGATTCATCCTGATGACTGGAAAGACATAATTCATGCTGTTACTGAACATACTTCTAAAATATAGGTGAATAACGTATAGAAGGGGCACACCACAATTTGTGCCCTTTTATTCGTTACATGAAAAAAGCCCATCACTGTATCCATATGTATAGTGATGGGCACTTCTTATATTTTTCTATGTTTAAAAAAACGGACAATCTAATTGATCAACAGATTCCCATGATTTTTTTTTTATATTTTCGGTGGATTTATTAGCTTCTAGTGGTACGTTTTTAAAAGGGTTTACTTCAACTTTTAATATGGAAGATGGCTCTACGTATAATGAGAAAACATGGCTACTAGGTATAGCTTTTGACACATCAATATCTCCTACTTGTTTAAAAAGTTGCTGCGCTGCAAAGAAAAAGAAATTCGTTGGGTTCGATTGTTTATTTAGCCATGCAAGCATTTCAGGTGATACTGACTTATGAATATTGATTTTTACTCGATCACCACGTTTATATCGCCTAGATCGCATGCTTCCACCAACTAACTTATCGTTAAGTTTGTAAACCCTAACTCTTTTTGCTTATGCTCTCTATATTTTGGTGAACAAGTGTATACTAATAATCCACGTGCATTTGTAAATAACGGATTATCTACAAAAATTACATTTGTTAATCGTCCTTTTTGTTTTAAAATCATTTTCAAACTGTTTTTAATAATTACTGCGCCCCCGCCATAAATAAATACGTATGGATCGTCTTTCATATCATCAATTTTATTTATGATATCCGTTGCGACACGCGCTGCTAAACCTAATAATGCTGGTTGTGATTCTTCAACTAATAACGCATTTCTTGGATGTTTTTCATGTAAATAAATTTGGTTAAACTCTGTAATGCTATCGATCGTTTTTGTTGGATACTTCCGGTTCCATCTCGTAATAATTTGTAGCAACGTTTCTTTCACACCATATGATAAGCCCTTACTTAGTTGTGGCCTAAAGTTCACACCTAGTGAAACTACTTCTTCTGTCGTCCCTGCACCAATATCAAAAGATAATAGTGTTTTATCAACAAAATCAATTTCTGAAACTTGATTTTGTTCACATTCTATTTTATGTTTCACAACATTTCCTTCTTCATCATATACAATGCCCCACGTCCCGGAAGCACCTTCAGGTAGGCATTTACAAAACTCGATAGATACATTAATCGTAACATCACGTCCGTTTGGATAATGGAACACAACTTTATGATTACCCATATAACGTTTCGCATTTTCCGCAGCTATTTCTTGTGTAATAAGCTGCATAGGAAGAGCAACAGATAAATCGTAACGAATATTAATATGACTAGAAGTTGGACTTTGACGCATAGCACTTACCGCTAAACCAGATAGAATTGTAATAACCATTAACTCATCAGTTGACTTATTCGATTTCTTCTCAACCTCAGTACCTTTTAATTGATCTTGAATGACTTTTTCTCCAACAATATACCGAACGTTATTTAACATTAGCGATGGAGAACTAATGGTCACGTCAATGTGATTTTCTAATTCAGATAATGAAATATCCCCCTCATCTAACAATCCTGTAGGCTCTCCTATATATAAAGAATATATACTCGGAATAAAAATAGGGTCTTGCCCTTTCACCATTAACTTCAAACCGTTATTTCCTGCATCAGCACCAGCTTTTAATAGAATAGACATAACTACCCCCTAAATTAATCTGACATCCCTTCCAAATATATGCGAGCCCATTCTTTTACATTCAAATGTAATGTAATTTTTTGTTTATCGTAAAAACAAAATATCACATTATCGCCCTTAATGTAAAAAGTATTTGACATAAAACTTTCCCAATTTTATACTATGGGTGTAAAGAGTTTTTTACATAATAGGAGGTGTCATTTCTAAATTGAATCATAAAAAATTTATTTTCATAATTATCGTTTTATCATTAATCGGAGTCCTTATATATGGCGCATATAAATATGTAACGGAAGGTTCGATTTTTGGAGGGACAATATTCGCTTTTTCGTTAATACTTGGTAATTTAATTAATCAAATTACTTGGGGAGATCCAAACGGAGTATCAGAAGAAAGCCAAGATGAAATGGGACAACAAATTAAATATAAAAGCTTTAAAATTGCTTATTTTGTACTAATAGGCCTTATGTTTTTTATTTTAATAGCATCAGAAGGATTTGCATTCCTATTACTCGATGAAATAAAGAATCTTCCTCTTTTTATCTCTCTTTGTTCTTCTTTCTTTATTTATCCTATTGTCGAACTTATAGTCGCAAAACAATATAAATAAAAAGGTGAGATTTTCTATATACAGAAAATCTCACCTTTTTATTTATATACCCTCAACTATCGCTTTTAATTTATTCACTGTCCGCCAATTTCTTACTGTAGATGCTGTATGTAGCTTCTGAAATTGACTCATTAATTTAGAATTTCGAATGCTATTTTTGAAAAACAAGTACACTACCTTTTCATCTATATAACAATCTTCAGTTTCACTTTTTTGCATAAGCAGCTGATCTTTTTCTTTTTCAGAAAGTTCATTTACTAAGAAGGCAACATGAATACTCTCACCTTCTAGCAATGAATCAGCTTCATAGGGGCATCTTTTTATAATGTTTATAAATTCATCATGTGTACTTAATATGACTGGAACATCATACCCAAAAGTGATTTTAATTTCAGATTGTATTCGTTCCTTTAGAAATCTTATATCTTC
Organism: Bacillus sp. HY001; assembly: GCF_007558965.1. Lineage (NCBI taxonomy): Bacteria > Bacillati > Bacillota > Bacilli > Caryophanales > Bacillaceae > Bacillus > Bacillus sp. HY001. The sequence goes on from NZ_VLTE01000013.1 coordinate 25,660, forward strand.
ATCAGATTCAAATACGATATTACCACTTTGAATATATGTTTTTACTTGTTTTAACCCTATGGATTCAAACATTTGTTTTAAATCCGCCATTTTGATTACCTTATGCCCGCCTACATTGATTCCTCTTAGTAATGCAATATAAATTGTCATATCATTTCTCCTCATTTAAATGTGTTTCAAAGTTGATGTAAAGATATTTAATACCCTATAAGAACCTTACTACATTTTATTATAGTAAGGTTCTTATAGCGGTTAAATTTTATTCAACGAAAGCATCTGTTTGTTGAATAAAAAGTGCTTTCGTTATAGAGCCGTTGACTTTTTAAACAAAGGTATGCACCCTCCACTAGGCCCATAAGCAACTCCAATTTTATCCCATCCATATTTTTCATAATAGCCGTTAAGATCTGACGTAAGATAAAGAAAATGGTACCCTCTTTTTGCAGCTTCTAGCAGTCCATGATTCAACAATTTTTCACCAATAGAGTTACCTCTAAATTTTTCATCTACAAACAAACATGCTAGCCAAGGGCTCAAATCCTGACGACTATTTAAATCATTGCGAATTAATGCATATGTTCCGATAATTTTATCATCTACTTTTGCAATGTAAAAACTCGGTATGTCATTTGGATCAGTTAAAGCATTAGTCATGCAATCTTTATAGAATGCACGCCCACCTTCCTCACCCCATTCTTTCCAAAAAACATCTATTGCCTTATTAAATAAGTCATCCTTCTTTAGTAATTGAATAATTTCCATGCAGCTACACCCCCAAAAAGTATTATTTAATGATTGTCGAACTAACTAAATTTAATGTTTTTCAAATTTCTTTATTTTTTTATGTATCTAGCTATAATTTCTTTACTCTTAAATAAAGCCTTTTAACATATATTCTCTTATCGTTCTAAATAAAAAAACTTACTACTTTGTTATGCAAGAGTAAGTTTTCTTCTCATTATTTTATAATAGGTAAATGCATTATAATTTGTTGACCAATTGGTCCCATTCTTCTAAAGCCTTTATCTTGGAAGCCGACTTTTTCGTATAAATTTTGTGCAGGAATATTTTTTTCATTTACAGCAAGTACAACCTCATTTTTTATCGGGAAATAACGTTTTACAAACTCTTGTAATAATGCCAATGACTTTTTAGCATATCCTTTTCTTTGTCTATTGTGATTTATAGAAAATGATGTTAAAAGTAAAGCATCTTGATTGTCTGTGAATTCCTGTACTCTATCCCCTGTTTGCAATGCGAAAAGACCAACAGGTAACCCATTGTAATCTAAAATAACAATCACATTTTTTGTTCGATCACTTTTTGCTTTCTCCAATAATTCGCCTGGATCTGATGTGAATTGAACTTGTTCACTTGGTAAAGTAAATGTTTGTATAACTTCTTTATATTTCTCCTTATACGGAACTAATTGAATTTCCCCTGTATGTATGTTCATGCGAAACTCTCCCATTTTTCAACATATTAACTTAAACCTTGCTGCGCTTTTGAATGCACTTTTCCATCTAAAAAAGTAATTTCAACTAATGAAGTTGGATCGCTACCCTTCCAAGAAAAAATTTGTTTAATTTGTGTAGAATCTTCTACACCTTCTTCTATAAGTAAATTACCATCAAAGCCAATTAAATCTTTCACTTCTGTATAAGTCATTCCTTCATTTATATTCAAGAAATGATTTATATTGATAGAATCTTTCTGCTGCCTTTCCATCACAGTAGAAGAAGTCGCTGTTTGTTTTTTCACTTCTTTCTTCTGCTCACACGCTGTCATACTGAAACCTAAGCATAAACTACATACTATTAATGCGCTTTTTTTCATCATAACAGTTGTCCCTCCCATCATAATTAAACCATATATTCCCTTAAAAATAAACTGAATATTAAATGTTATATTAAAAAATCCCCGTACAATTAAGTACGGGGTTAATTTTATTTATTCAAATGATTATTTGATTGGTCATTCTGTTCTTTTCTTAGTTCTTGTTCTTCATCTTTTGGTAATTGTTTATCATTATCTTTAATTGGATTCGTTTCTCGATTTTCAATCATGTCATTTGGAACTTGCGGCATTACGCGGCCAACGATTGCAGCTAACTCATCAAGTATACCTTCACCTGTTTTTCCTTTTTTAATTTGCTTTCCAATTTGTTTCAGTCGTTCATACGTATCAACATCTGCTACAACGACTGCATTAGCACCATCAGGATCGTTTTTCAAACTTTCTGCAACAGAGTATTTAATAGACTCAACGCGAGTTCGATCAAGTTTCGCTTTTACATCAATACCTACAATTGCATATTTGCCGACTACTACGGCAGTTGCATCATTCACACCTGGCACACTAGCGGCTAAAGAAGCTAAATGATCCGCTGCTTTTTCATTTGGCTTATTTGGTTTGTTCGTGTAATTAACATTTTTCGTCGAAACATTTTTTTGCTCTGGTTTTTCATTTGGATTGTCCTTTTTTCCAATACTGCATCCAGTTATTAAAAAGCAAAGCATCAACATATATATTAGGCTCTTCATTTTTCTCACCACTTTACTATTAAAATTTAATCATAAATTTTTTCAACAGCTTGCATTTTCTTCACTTTTTCCTCTGCACCGTTATTTGCATTAATGAAAATTTGGTACGTATCTTTTCCTAAAGTACCTATAAACTCATAGCAGAGTACTTCATTATGCAAATCATTTACTACGACAGCTTTTCGTTCTTCCATAACTTTAACATCTGGATTGATTTTCTTTCTTGCTTCTGCTGCAGTTAGCTTTGCTGATGGAACTGTTCGCTTTTGATGTGATGCTAAATATTCTTTTGCGGAAAATCCAACGATAGAACCGTCATCTAAAGCAATTTTCATTTGAATTGCTTCTGGATAAATTCGTACGCCATTTTCATTTACTACATACGTAAATACACCAACATTATCATATTGTGAGCTATCAAAAAGCTCCATATTATTAAACTTATGATCCTTTAAGAATGTCAAACCTTTACTTCCTGCATCGTTTAAACTAATTTTCTGTTCTTTAATATCTCGATTATTCATAACCCAAATTGGATATCCGCCTTTTCCGGTAATATCCATATAAAACTCATTATTCGTTGCTGGATCTTTTATTTTCACACTATAGAAAGATTCTTTCGCACCTTTTCCACTTTTCTCAACATCTACTTTTTCATTTCCTTTTAAGTTCAAAAACGATTTTGCAATTTTCGCTGCTTCATCTTTAGAAATTGCTTTCCCTTCTGCTTCAAATCCACCTTTTTTATTTTTTTGTGCACTAGTAAAGGTAGGTCCGAAGTTTGTAGATGAATACGATGTTACGTTTTTCTCTACTGTTTTTAAACCGTCAATAATTGTATTGTCTGCAGGGTCACGATTTGATGCGAGTGCCATCTCAACATCCATCCAGCGTAAATTGTTTTTCAATACTAGATGTTGTACTTTTCGTAACTCATCTTGTATATTTCCTGCATTTGAATATAAAGTTTCCAATGTTTTGTATTCTTGATCATTTAACGGCTCTTTTTCTAAATCACGAATCGCTGCACGATAACTAAAATCACCGATATTCGCTAAAAATTCTTCCGTTTTATTAAAAGGCATTAATGTTAAAGGAAGTTGTCCTACATCCGAACGAGCTTCAGATGTTAATCTCCATACGTCTGCTAATGCAGGTGATAAAGACGCACGTGAATTCATCGCAAGTGTTGTTCCAATTTTGTCGTGCAACAAATCAACCTCGTACGCTAAATCATGAAACGCTCGTTGATAGCTATTTTCCGCTCGAATTAATACTGCATTCTTCTCTTGGTGCTCTTTATAGCCCCAGTAACCCGTTCCAACTACACCGACTGTTAATAATACGATTATAATACCTCGTAACATAGTTCCACCTCCGCTCTATTTACAGAAAATATGTTTCCCAATCTTTTTAATTTGTGGACGAGTCCAAATCCATTTACTTGTTGCGGTATCAGGATTGAAGTAATACAATGCATTTCCTGTTGGATCCCATCCATTTAGTGCATCTAATACAGCTTTTTTCGCTGTTTCATTTGGCGTTAAATATATTTGTCCGTCTGCTACCGCTGTAAATGCTCTTGGCTCAAAGATTACACCCGAAACGGTATTTGGGAACGATGCACTAGTAACACGATTCAAAATAACCGCAGCTACTGCAACTTGCCCTAAGTACGGCTCACCACGAGATTCTCCATATACTGCGTTTGCCATGAGCTGAATGTCATTTTGAGAATAACCATTCGGAACATTTGTCCCTTTATTTTGAGATGGTTTATTTTCTTGTGCAGTACCACCACTATTTCCTTTATTCGTTGTTGTTCCTTTATTAGCAGTCGACTTGTCATACTTCGTTGCCTTCACAAGCATTTGCTTCGTTTTAGCTCCAGCTAAACCATCAACAGGTAATCCGAATTTCTCTTGAAAATTTCGAAGTGCCCAGTATGTACCCCATCCGAAAACCCCATCCACTTTTCCCGTATAAAATCCGTTATATTTCAAACGAGATTGCAGTTCAATGACATCTTCACCAGATGCTCCTCTTTGAATGACTTGATTAGAAAAAGCTTCTACATTTTTTAGTTGTATACTACTTACCATCAAAGATAGTCCGATGAACGCAAGTAAAATTGCTATTTTAAAAATAGCTTTTTGATGCATAATTTTCCCTCCTTGATTACAGAAATGATTTCTTGGTTATGTTTTGTAAAAGCCTCGTTTTTATGTAAAGAAGACAAAAAAATCCAAACTCATATCGTTAAAAAAATATGTAAACAATATAAAAAAAGATAAAAGGAGTTCATTATGAAGAAATTGTTAAAACGTATCGCACTCGTCATCCTGTTCATAACAACATGTTCTAACATATATACTGGTCCATCAATTGTTCATGCACAGCCTCCGTATGCCAAATGGGGGAAAATTGCTGTAGAAAAGACGAAAGAACAATACCCAAAAGCTGAGATTATTGATTATCTTCATATAGGTAGAAAACCAAAAACCGTTCAAATAACAATCGAAAAATTTAAATTGTGGCTACGTGAGAATGGGCAAGAATATGGTGTTTTTGTTGATGTAGAGTTTGAAACGAAGACGGATAAGTTTATAAAAATGTCGTTTCAGAAGACGAGTAGATAAAAAGAAACCTCCACTGTTTAGCATATGAACAGTGGAGGTTTCTTTCATTTTTAAAATTCTTTCTCAAAATTTCGATTTCCTAAAAATCTTATTAACATACAAATTAACTGGATTGAATGGTTTCACTTGCGCTCTTATTATAGCGCTCCATGCTAAAAGACTTAAACATAGTCTATAAAGATAATGTTTTTACACCTTTCATACATTCTCTCCTCTTCTTATATAAACTTATTATTCTCCTGTACATGCTCCAAAAATAATTTCAATGGAACAAGTCCACGTTTTGGCATATGACTACTTATGACAGCAACAAGCTCTAACTGCGGAATGATAACGATGTATTGTCCGCCATATCCCATAGCAAAATATATACAATGCGGTATGTGAAATCTTTCGTTATTCAAAACCCACCAGTGATAACCATACGCCCCGACATGTTCATACGTTTCAAATAGAGCTGTACTTGATTCTTCTAACCATTTCGATGATACAATTTCATTTCCCTGCCAATATCCATTCTGCAAACATAATATTCCGAGCTTTAATAAATCTTTAGATTTCATTTTCATGCCGAACCCGCCGACGTTTATACCTTTGGGATCTTGTTGCCACTCATATTCAGTAATTTCTAACGGTTCAAATAAGTACCTTTGCGCAAACTGTTCTGTCGACATTCCAGTAGCTTTTTGGATAATGTAGCTAAGCAAATGCGAAGAACCTGAGTTATAATTCATTTTGGTAGCGGGTTCTTCAATTATTGGTTTTTCTAATATGTACTGGACCCAGTTTTCCGATTCTACAAAATCATTTGGGAACACTACTCCATTTCCAAACTCTTTCCAATCCTCACCTGTAGTCATCGTTAATAAATGATACAGAGTCAAATCCTGCTTTTCCTCAGATACATTTTCAATCCACGCTGTAATCGGTGTTTGTATATCATTTATATAGCCTTTATCTATTGCAATACCAATTAATATAGATACGATGCTTTTTGTAATCGAATTTATTTTAAATAGATTATTTTCACATTCTAACGTTTTATAATACTCAGTTGTTAACTCACCTTTTTGATAAACAAGAAATGTATTTACTTTTTTCTTTTCAAATTTATTTTCTAGTTGTTTAAAATCCAAAACTTTACCTCCAATTAGATTGTTACTTGATTTATTATAACTTGTAGCTTTCATTAAAACATAGTTGCGTTCAAATAAAAAACAAACCTGCCAGTTATGAACTGACAGGTTTGTTTTTTATAATTTTGTACGAACATTCCAAAGTTCTGGGAAGAATCGTTGATCAAGTACTCGTTTTAAATAAGATACACCAGAAGATCCGCCTGTTCCCATTTTATGTCCGATAATACGTTCTACCGTTTTCATATGACGGAAACGCCATTGTTGTAACCAATCTTCAATATCGATTAATTTTTCAGCGAGTTGATATAAATCCCAATACTTTTTCACATCCGCATACACTTCAATCCAAGCTGCTTCTACTGTTGCATCTTCTTCATAAGGCTGCGTAATGTCACGGTTTAACACATCTTGATGGATCGGGAATCCTTCTTTTACAAGAGCTTGAATTGCGACATCATACAAACTTGGTGTATGTAGCGCTGTATGAAGTCGAGCGTGTAATTCTGGATCTTTTTCATAAATTTTTAATGCATGCGGCGTCTTATAGCCAAGCGCATACTCAATCATACGATATTGATATGATTGAAAACCTGAAGCTTGACCGAGTGAATCACGAAACTCAATGTACTCTGATGGCGTTAATGTCGCAAGAATATCCCAAGATTGAATAATTTGCGACTGAATTTTTGATACACGTGCTAACATTTTAAAAGCTGGTTGTAATTTATCATTTTTAATAGATTCGATTGCTGCATTTAACTCATGTAAAATAAGCTTCATCCAAAGTTCACTTGCTTGGTGAATCACGATGAATAACATTTCATCATGATGGTCTGATAATCTCTTTTGAGAAGATAGTAAACTATCTAATTGTAAATACTCCCCGTACGTCATATTCTCTTTAAAGTCCGTATGAATCCCTTTTTCCATAATTACCTTTTCGTTTTCTTTCATATTAGCCAAACGCCCCTTTTATATAATTCTACTTAAATTGGTCTAATAACTGCTCGAACTGGACTTCCATCTGCTTCTGTTAAAGCAAGTGGTAATGCGATTAATTCATAATCGCCGTCTGCTACATGATCTAGTACGACATTTTCTAAAATGTGTATGCCGTGTTTAAACAATTGATGATGCGCTGCTAACTCTTTATCATCTAATGGATCTACTGAAGGTACATCTACCCCGATTAAACGGATACCTTTCTCTGAAAGAAACGGTGCTATATCTGCACGTAAATGCGGGATTACATCTGGGAATTCATTCGCTTTGCCATGTGAAGATGTGCGTAACAATAATCTTTCTACGCCTTCTAAATGAAAGCTTTCTAATTCCTTTTTCCCAATGCTTTCTAGATTAGAAACATCTATGATGCGCGCTGGGCCGACATAAACTTGAACGTCTAAATCTATTACTTTTTTCCCATCACTATCAAAATGAAACGGTGCGTCAATATGAGTACCTGTATGAATACTCATCGATAACTTTCCGACATTTACTGACCCACTCTCTTCTTTTGACCATGAAACTTCATACGAGAACGGTGTATCTCCTGGCCAAGTGGCAATATCATTATTTAGCGGTTGTGAAATATCAATCCACTCTGAATTTTTCATGCTTATGCCACAACCTCTCGCTTATTTTCAAACTGCTTATATTCTTCATCTTTCATGATTTTCTTTAAAATTTGAACAGAATGCCACACTTCTCCGTATGTGTTATATAAAGCAACCGGTGCAAGTCTTACTCCATTAGGTGCACGGAAATCGGGAATAACTCCATTTGCTTTTAACGCTTTACAAATACGTGCCGCTTCAGCATGCTCTAAATAAATGTGTCCGCCTCGTTTTTCATCCTCTAATGGATTGCCAACTGTAAATCCAAAATCTTTTAATTCATGATCAATTAAATTAAGCATGTATCTTGTAATATGTAGCGATTTTTCACGTAAACGTTCTATACCAGCATCTTTAAAGATTTCAAGAGAACCGATTAACGGTGCTGTACTTAATACGTGCGGTGTACCAATTTGATAAGCACCTGCATGATCAGCAGCTGTTAATGTATGTTCCATATCAAATTGCTTATCTTTTCTAGAACTAAACCAGCCTGATAATCCTGGAAGTCTATTAAAATGCTTTTTATTTACATAAAGTCCCGCAACTCCACCAGGTCCTGCATTTAAATATTTATAATTACACCAAATAGCAAAATCAACATCCCATTCTTTGAAATGATGCGGAATAGAACCGATTGAATGACATAAATCGAATCCGATATGAATACCACGCTTATGTGCTTCCGCGGTTAAACGTTTCATATCAAGAATTTGGCCGCTTCTATATAGTACAGAAGGCAATAAAATTAATGCGATATCATCTGTCATCGCTTGAATAATATCATCTTCAGAAAGTGTTCTACCATCTCGGCTCGTCACTCGTACTAAATGCTCATCTGGATCTAATCCTTTTAAACGAATTTGACTTTGAAGTGCATATATATCTGACGGGAATGTTAATTCATCAGCAAGAATTTTTGTACGTATTCCTTTTGGCTCATAAAATGTCGCGATTACTTGATGAATGTTCGTCGTCGTGGAACCGGTTACAATTGTTTCTTCCGGCAAAGCTCCAATAAGAGGTGCTGTCAATTCACCTAATTTCTCCGAAAGGAAAAACCACGGATGCTCACCCTCTGTCCAACCGTCAATACCATACTCCTTCCATGAATCTAGTAACGTAAGTAACGATTTTTCTGCTCTTTTTGAAAGTAGTCCTAATGAGTTTCCATCTAAATATATTGTTCCTTCTTTTTTATAGAATTCAGTTTGAAAATCTTTCAGTTCATCATGTTTATCACATTCAAGCGCATATTCATAAGTTGGTTGAAATGGTTCTTTATACATGGTGTCACCTTCTTTTAATTTTCTTTTAATTCTAACTAATTGAAATATATCACCTTAGTTGATATAACGTCAATGATATTATGTCAGTTGACTTTATATATGCATTTCTTTTACAATACAGTTATATTTTCAGATATTTCAGTATAAAGAGGTGATTCTTTGAAAAACAGTACTCTTTCATCGAGAAAACACCGCTCCTTAGAAACAAAGAAGAAACTATTACACGCTGGTTACACGATTTTTATACATAATGGATTTCAAAAAACGACAATTACACAAATTATTAAACATGCAGAAACTGGTTATGGAACAGCATATGTATATTTTAAAAACAAAGATGATCTCCTCATCGTTTTAATGGAAGATGTCATGAATCAATTTTATGATATTGCTGATCGCTCCTTTTCCCCTCAAACAAAAGAAGAAGCGCGTATCATGATTCAAAATCAAGTTAGAGCATTCCTACAATTAGCTGAAGAAGAACGTGCTATTTTGCAAGTTGTGCAGGAAGCAATCGGATTATCAAAAGAGATACGTCAAAAATGGGACGAGATACGGGAACGCTTTATAAACAATATTACGCAGGATATTACATACTCTCAAGAAAGTGGATTAGCACAATCTGAATTAAATAAAGAAATTGTAGCACGTGCTTGGTTCGCGATGAATGAGATGTTTCTTTGGACGATTGTGAAAAATAATAACAATTTAGAGTTAGAAGAGACAGTACATACATTGACGGAAATGTATACGACTGGGTTATATAAATAACACACCTTCAATAAGTAAGGTGTGCTATTTTATCTCTATAAAAATATTTTATCTAGGTATGGGAACGCTAAAGCTGGTCCCAATAACAATTTCTATATTGAAGCGGTACTTGTTGGACACACTCGATTGGATTCCATTGGTTATTATCAAATCTTGGTTTTGATGTTCATTATATGTATATGGATCCTGGACATTTATGCTTACGAGTTAACTTAGAGCAACCATATTATGTTGATGTTGGTTACTGTGCACCTTTATTCCAAGCTTATCCACTTTTTAAATCATTTCAAGTTAGTAATGTAAGAGAAACTTTTACTTATGAAGTCTCAAATAATAGTATTGAAATTACTAGAGATTCAGGTCTAGCGAAAACCTTACATACAGAGTCAATACATTTATCAAGTATGAAAGAACTTATTACAAAGTCTAATGATTGGCGGACTTCTCCTGTGTTGCAAAAAATTCGAATTTTCGGTTATATCGATGGCATTCCAACTTCTATAAATGATAATGTTTTAAAACAATATTTCCAAGGTAAGAAAAAAGGACATAACCTTACCTCTTTTTAACTTACTTATTGGATAACAGAAAGATTTTGTATTGATAAAAAAATATATGAAAAATCTTAAAATAATAAAAACGTTACTCAATCCTTTGAGTAACGTTTTTCCCTTAATGTGTCTTTAATATTAATTTTCTTTATTATAAGCAGTTTCTACACATTCTGCTAGACGCTCCATTTGTTCCATAGTCAAACCTCGTGAAATCCAACCTGTTAACTTATACATAATTTTATAATAAAAATTACTAGGTTCATATTCTGAAATTAATGTTAGTGCTGTACCTTCCTCATCTTCTTCTAACAAATAAGTCATCGCTGAATAACCTTGCTTCATTTCACTTCCTAGTGAAATAATATGTGGTGCATCGTATTCAATGATTTCTACTTCTGCCTCAATTATTTTCTTACCGACTTTTTGAACAGAGATATATTTATCTCCTACACATGGATTCTCTTTATCCATATTTGAAGGATAACGATTTTCTATTATAAACGTATTCCATTCTTTTATTTTTTCATCTTCTACAATATAGTCACAAACTACATCAATTGGTGCTTTTATTACTATTTCTAGTGCGAAACTCATTAAACTGCCCCTCTCAAATACCCTATCCAATTCTATATTAACTAAATCATTATGCCATATTTTATATAGTGAAATACAAGTAGAATTTCAACTTTTATTGTGAGAATGCTTATTGTAATAAGAAAATCATTTTTCAGTAATTTAAGTACGTATTCATTTAAAATATTTTATAACCGATACAACAATTAGAAATACAGCAACAAGTAGTAAAGCAATTCCTATACTTCTATTTTCTTTTTCTTTATTTTTGAAATTTTGTACCCCCATACTAACTAACATACATCCTAAAAGCGTTTGTAAAATTAGTACACTTTGTTTCGAAGCATCATCCCAACTATACATGGAATACCCCATTACAATAATTGCAAGGGAAATCGTTAAGATCCTATTCATACGCAAATCCCTCCTATTTAAAAAGAAACCGCTAAGTTTCCTTAGCGGCTTTATTAACAATTTACATTTACAAAATTACTTTTTATGAATTTGATATAAGTCCAAAGAATTTCCTAGCCAATATAACTGCTTATGTTAGCACACCTTTTCTTTATTCATTCTACTTACAATTCCAACAATAAACTTATACTCATCTCTACCCTTTCTTACTTTCTTAAACCCTTCTTTCGTATCAAAAATAAAACAAGTTTTCCGAAACCAAATTCGTACATATAAAGACTCAAAATAAATAGGTTTTATAATTCCGCGTTCTTCAAATTCAGTTCCATCTTTATTTTCAGTTTCCGTTCGAACGAACCACCTATTTCCGATGCCAATTTCAATATACTTCACAAAAGTCCCCCTTTCGGAAATTAATTTCTAACTATTCTATTATTTCCCCGGTAAGCGCACATTCCGACAGAACATGAGCCCACAAAGAAAAAGTAGATTACAAAAATCTACTTTATAACTTATATTTTTGCATTCGTTTATAAAATGTACTTCGAGGTACATCTAAAAGTTTGGCAGCTAACGAAACATTTCCATTCGTCTTTTCTAGCGCTTCAATCATACTATCACGCTGTATTTTTTCACGAAAATTTAATGTATGCTCTGTTTTATTTTCTGCTTGCAATGCAAGTTGATGTTGATTTCCCATCATTGTTTGTAATAAAAAAGAGATTTGTTTTTCACATATTTCCCGTCCTTGCGACAAAATGTAAATACGTTCTAATACATTTAATAATTCTCGAATATTTCCTGGCCATGTATGTTGTGAAAATTGATTACAAATACTCTTTGGAAATACAAAATTCCAATCTTTTTGTTCACAAAAATGTTGTATGAAGTACGGAATATCCTCTTTTCTTTCCATTAACGATGGAACATATAACGGATACACATGTAAATGATAATATAAATCTTGACGGAATTTTCCTTCTTCTACTAATCGCAGTAAATCTTTGTGTGTCGCAGTAATAATACGAATATTTACTGGTACCTCTTTTGAACTGCCAATTGGGGTTACTGTTCGTTCTTGTAAAACACGCAATAATGCTACTTGCATCTCTGGCGGTACTTCACCAATCTCATCTAAAAATATTGTTCCTCCGTCTGCTTGTTCGAATTTCCCTTTATATCCTTGGCGCCGCGCACCTGTAAACGCTCCTTCAGCATAACCGAATAATTCACTTTCCATTAATTCTTTCGGCAATGAACCGCAGTTAACAGCTATAAAAGGACCATTTTTTCTTGGACTATTTTCATGAATCGCTCTCGCTACATATTCTTTCCCTACACCTGTTTCACCACAAACATATACACTAGCGTCAGTTGGAGATACAAGCTTAATTTCTTCTAAAGTATGTTGAAATGCATTGCTCGTCCCAATAACGCCATGGAAAGTGATTTCGCTTTTAAATGTGGACGTTGAAAATACATTCCCTTGTTTATTTTCCTTTACATACATACATTTCCCGATCATTCTATCATTACTATATACTGGTACTTCTAATTTAGGTTTCAATCCATTTTGCATTAAATCTTCAAGTTTCATTCGTGACCAATTAGAAACTCGTTCCCGTACACTCTTGCTTGCAGAAACAATAACATCTCGATGATTACATATAACAACTTGTTCATCACTGTCAATTACATCTAAAAAACGATGGATTAAGTGTAGTTCATTTTGATGCACTCGAATACTACATTCACGTTCAATCGAATGTGCAATCGAAGTTACCATTCCGAGCATATATGGATGTGAAAATTCAATTGGACAGGAGAAATCTAGAACTCCAATTAATTTCCCATCATCATTATGAATGGGAGCGGCCGCACAACTCCAGCTATGAGATGCGATAGAATAATGCTCTGTACCACTTATCATAATGGCCTCTTCAATCTGTAACGCGGTTCCTATCGCATTTGTACCAACAGCTGCTTCTGTCCATTTCACACCTTCAATAAAATTAATATGTTTCGCTCGTTTCAACGTTTGTTGATTTCCACTTAACGATAGAACGTAACCATCTGGATCGATTAATAATGCCATCATTTGCAGTTCATCAATGGTTTTTCTCATATTTTGTATTTGAGGTATTGCTATATCAAGGAAGATTTCACTCTTTTTCTTTTGATCCTGAAAAATATTAGAAGACAAAATTTTCTGACCTTTGTTCATATGAGGATTCACATTTGCTTGTTTACATCGATACCATGACTCTGAAATCCTTTCGTTTATACGGTTCGAATCAAGAACACCTTCATCAACAAACTTTTTCCATGTATGTAAGTAAAACGGTGAAGCTAACATTGTATCATCTCCCTATTCATTGTTTTGGAGATCTGTAAAAATATACTTTTATTATAAAACTGAATAAAAGCGTTTTCAATAAAACTAGAAAGACGACACAAATATGTTAATAATTAGTATATATTAATGAACTTCTTTATTCTTTTTTAGTAGAACTATATTTTGTATAATGGAAGCAAAGAAAATACATAACCAAAACCACTTTTGTGGAGTATCATTTATAAAGAAAATTATGACCGCTATTGAAAATAAAATGGTAGATGCTAAACTAAAATATAATTTTGTTTTAATTTTCATCATTCCTCACTCCTCTATCACTTTACAGTACATACTAACTCTTCATTTTTTAACTCTAATATGTACTTCTGTAAAACAAATTCTCTTCCGCCATGTTTTTCATACCAATCATGTATTCTTTTAGCATGCTTCTCGTCGCTTCTAATTTTCGATTCTATTTCTTTATACTCATCATAACTATCATATTCCCATATGGCGAATATTTCAGTTGTACCATCATTGTTATCTTTCATCCAGCGTCCTATTAGCCTGGAACCATGCTTTAATTGATTAGGTAAGTTCGTGTTAGTAAAATGCTCATTAAATATTTCTATAAATTCATTCTTTACTATATAGTACTTTCTTCTATAAAACATACATTTCCACCTCTTTTATGAACAGCCTCAAATACACCTTCCCATTACTACCGTATTATAATACTTCCCATCCGACAGTCTTTTATCATTTTTCAAAATACCTTCTACTTCAAAACCTAATTTCTTATAAAGTTGAATGGCTTTTTCATTTGTCTCTAACACTTGTAATGATATCTTTTTCACTTCATTTTCATCAGCCCACTGAATAGATTGTTGCAGTAAACTCTTACCCATTCCATATCCCCAAAACTCTTTTAAAATACAAACACCAAACTCTACTTTATGGGTTAATCTTTTCAAATTAGAACCTTCACATCTTGAAAATCCTACGATTCGGTTGTGCACTTCTGCAACTAAAAACAGATTCTTTATCTCTTCACTATCTGCTTTTATTATTTTTTGAAACCCTATCTTATCTATTAATCCCTCTCCAGCTTCTCTATCCATATTTTCAGTTTCACCATCGATCTGCACTCTAATTTTCGATAACTGCTCAGCATCCGTTTCAGATGCAGAACGAATTGTATAAGTTAATCCATTTATATGAAACTCTTGTCCCTTTATAATCATTACAAACTCCTTTTAAATGAGGTGTATTGACGCTATTACAATTTCTTTACCTTGTTTCTCAAATTGTTGAATTGTTTCTTTACTAGCCTCTTCATCTGTTATGATAAGGTCAATTTCTATTAGTGACTCTCCTTTTATAAAGCAGTCTATTCCTAGTTTTGTATGAGGAGCTAAACAAATGTTTTTTCTAGCAATTTTACTTACTGTTTTTCCAAAATAAGCAACTTCCGGCGTAGCAGTACTTATACCATTCAATGAAATGCCACCGCCTGTAGAGAAATACAGATCAATAGAGAATCTACTTATCAATTCTGAGGCAAGTGTATCTGTCATATTTCCTGATGGTTTCACCTTTCCACCAATTAAGTATGTATCTACATTCTTATAATCCCGTAACATACTAGCAATTTCTAAAGAATTCGTAATCACTGTAAATGACATTTCAGGTAAATATTTTAACATCGCATAATGAATAGAAGCCCCGCCAATAAAAACGGAATCGCCTTCTTGTATGTAGGATGCAGCAACTTTCGCAATCGCATCTTCCTCTATTGAACTATCACGATAACGTTTCGATGGTTCAGTAGCTAAGTTTCTCACTCGCGTAAGTTCAACTGCACCTCCGTGCGTTCTTTTTAATAGGCCGTCCTTCTCCATAATAGATAAATCTCTTCTTATCGAATCAATAGACATATCGAAACTTTCCGCAAGATCCTTAGCGATTACTCTTCCCTCTTTCTTAAGTAACTCTAAAATTTTCTCTCTACGCTCTTCAGTAAACATGTACCCACCACCGTCATTGAAGATTCTGAAATTTCGTCTTTATTTTAATTATATGCATGCTTTTTCTGTATTACAATATTTTCAATTCTTATTTATTCAGATTTATACCGTTTTCACCCACTTTCTATCCCATTAACTTTACAACTAAATAAATGTATATCTTTATATTACATAAATAAACTTCCATTTACCTTCCTATTCATGTAAAATTATTCCTATGCTTTATTTTTTAACACAGAAAGGAATTATTATGAAATCTATAATTAAAGTAACTTGTACAGCATTATTATTCACAGGACTAATGGCAGGATGTAATGGAAATACTACACCAAAACAAGAAAAGAGCGCTCTTGAAAAGGATGCAATGCACTATGGGGAAATATATAAAAATGAATACTATAGAGCAACTGTTGAAAATGCAAAATTCGAGAAAATAGACAAAGAGTGGCGTCTCACAGCTCGCGTTACTATAAATAATGCTCGTACTGACGGACAAACGATAGATCTTTCAGAAATAAAATATTTCATAAAAGATGAAAAAACGGGTGAAAAATACGAAGGTGAAGTTATACAAAATGAAAATGCTAAAAAGGTTCCTTCTGAGTTTTCTTTAACTAGCGACATTGTATTTAATATGAAAACTTCACCAAAAGATTTAAATTCTATGTATTTATACATAGATAGTAAAGCTGCACCGTTAACAGATACATTTTGGAAACTTGATAATTTAGCATCTAAATAAAAAACAGTCTTATAAGACTGTTTTTTTGTTTGTAAATTTATAAAGTTTACTAGTTACCTATCTCAAGCAATACGTCTTTTGCACAAATTGTCACTTCTTCAAATGGGCAATCAAATAAAACACCGAATTCGAACCCTTCATTAGTAAGATCTATTTCATGACTTAACCACAAAGCACCTTCAAAATTTTCCGGAATTGAACACTTCGTTACGCCTGTAAAAGTTACTTGCAGTTTATCAAATTCACTGAAAGTACCACTGCAATCTAAAGTAATAATTAGCGTATCTTTTGATCTTCTCTCTACTGATTTTAATACACTGTCATGTAGTGAGTATTCATGTAACTGAATAACATTTGTTGGGAGTTTTTTCTTAATTGAATGGAAGTGATCTAAATAGAATCGATCTAAATGAGCCCTTCTTTTCTCACAATCCCCTATCCATACTTTCATAAGTTTTTTCAATTCACTAGAAGGATATTCTGAATTAATTGTGATGCTATGAATAAATGGATGTATGGATTCAGGAAGGAATTTTAATAAATCTGTTTTCCTTTCCTTTATTTCCTCAATTAAACTTTGTATATCCATTTCTGACCATTCTTTTATAGAGTCTATATAACTTACAAATTCTATAATTTGCATTTCTTTATACCAATTTTTATTGAAATACTTCAATAGCTTCCCTCCTAAAACATTTTAACATCCAACAAAAGCGATATATCTATTTATTATATCATTCCAATAACTATTTTTTCTAAAGAAAAAATGAAAAACTGTAAATATTCCGCCTTTTATTTCTAAAACTTCAGAATATTTACAATAGTTCTCGATTGGAATACATTTTAATAGTACAAAGATTCACCTGTACAAAAATCTAAACAAAAAGGGATGGTTATATGTTGAAGAAATTAGTAGCAGGTACACTAGTAGCGGGATTTGCATTAACTGGAGGATTAGGTGCAGTAAGTGCTGAAGAAAAAAGTAACACAATTAAGTCATTTGACTATTTAAAAGTGGATGAACAGAATGTTAATTCATTTGCAAAATTAACTGATCAGGATAAGAAAAACATCCAAATTACAATGGTATTACCAGAGCAAAATGAAAATGGAGATTGGCTAGCTTACGGTTTTACTAACCGTGAAACATTAGATGCTTATATTGAAAAGGATAAAAAAGCACTTAAAAATAAAATTAATCCTTTAGGTAGCGGTGCTGGTAGTACTGATTTTTATGAACATAAAGATAAAGGTGGCCAATATATTTACTGGAGCAGCGGTTTTAAAAACCTACCTTCTAGCTGGAATGATAGAATTTCTTCTGTAAGTACAGCATCGCCTTCAGCAAGTTATTCAACGACACTTTGGGAGCATACTTCTACACAAGGATATGGAAAAGGTGTTGTATTTAAACATGCTGATTGGTACGGTAAAACTGCTAATTTAGCTGCTGATTGGAACGATATTACTTCAGCGATTGACGTAAAAAAATAATAGGATATTCAATTTTTTCTGTAAAAATCCAAACCACTATTCTCTTATTCATTTAGAGAATAGTGGTTTATTATATTTTCATTAAGCATGTACAGCATGTCCTATCGCTTGCAATAACGCTTCATGAATCGCTTCAGATAAAGTTGGATGCGCTGCAATATAATCTCTCATTATATCAGCGGTAACTTCTGTATGAAGCATTACGGTTCCTTGTCCGATCAGTTCAGTTGCACGAGGACCGATAATTGAAATCCCTATAATCTCTTGATATTTAGGTTCCACAATAACTTTTACTTTCCCCGTTTGTTCTCCAATAATAAGCGCTTTTCCGTTCGCTGTAAAAGGAAATTCGCCAATTTGTATGTCACCGTACTGCTCTCTTGCATCTTTTTCATTTAAACCGACACTTGCGATTTCTGGGGATGTGTATATACATCGAGGTACTGCATGATAGTTAACTTTCACATCTTCTCCACTCGCATGTAATGCTGCTGTCGTTCCTTCATGGAAAGCAACGTGAGCAAGCTGGATTCCACCAATCACATCACCTGCTGCGTAAATATGTGATACATTTGTTTGCATATGTTCATTCACAGCAATCCCTTTATTTGAAAATTGAATGCCTGCCTTTTCTAAATCTAATCCTTGTACACGTGGTTTTCGGCCGACAGAAACAAGTACATATTCCGGATTGGCTTCTTGGATATTTCCTTCATATTCAAATGAAGCTTGTTTCTTATAATTATTTAATCCTTTTAAAGCTGCTCCTGTAAATATTTCTACGCCATCATTTTCTAGTTTCTCTTTTAATATTTGTGCGATATCTCCATCTTCACCAGGTAATAGTTGCGGTGCCATTTCAACAATCGTAACTTTTGTTCCAAGACGACTATAAATACTTGCAAACTCGCACCCTATTACACCACCGCCAACAATCAATAATGATCTTGGTATATTTTCTAGGGACATCGCATGGCTACTATTTAAAATCCACTTCCCATCAAATGGAGCAAAAGGTAATTCAGTTGGTTCTGAACCTGCGGCTATAATGAATTGTTCTCCATCTACTACGGTTTCTTTATCACCATGTGTAACTCTCACTCGGTGATCCGTTTCAAATCTCGCTTTACCTTGTATAACTTGTATTTTATTTTTCTTCATTAAATATTGAATTCCTTGCACGAGTTGCGTTACGATTTGTGATTTCCGCACCTGTATTTGCTTCCAATCTACTGAAATACTTCCTTCATTAAGAGCAATTCCATAATAGTTCGCTTTTCTCACAATGTCATGCACTTCTGCACTTTCTAGCAATGATTTCGTAGGCATACAACCAACATTTAAACAAGTCCCGCCAAGGTCAGCTTCATCAATAAGAGTGACATTTTTTCCATTTTGAGCCGCGGTAATTGCTGCTACATAGCCAGCAGGACCGCCCCCAATGACAACTAATTTACTCATTCTCTCACCTTCTCTTTATAAAAGAATTGTTACAGGTTCTTCTAAATAACGTTTAATTGTACGTAAAAATGCAGCTGCTGGTGCACCATCTAATACACGATGATCGAATGTTAAACTTAAAGGCAACATACTGCCTTTTCTTAATTTTTTCCCTTTATATACAGGAACATGTTCAATTGCACCTACACCTAAAATACCAGTTTCAGGTGTATTTAATACCGGCGTAAAATATTCAATACCGAAGCTACCTAAATTACTAATTGTAAATGTTGTTCCTTGCATATCATCACTACTTAAACTACCTGCTCGTGCTTTTTGTGCCACATTCTTAATCTCTTTAGATAACTCTACTACAGATAGATTATTAGCAAAGCGAATAGCTGGGACAACTAATCCTTTTTCTAACGCGACTGCCATGCCTAAATGAACATGTTCAAATTGATGAATTGCGTCATCTATATACGCGCTGTTCATTTCTTTATGCTCTCCAAGCGCTAATATTACAGCACGAGAAACAAAATCCGTAATGGTTAGTTTGTTATCGTATCGTTTTTGTACAGCTTCCGCTATATCTTTATGTAAAGCCACTAAATCTGTCACATCTACTTTCATCGTTAATGTTAATTGCGCACTATTTTGTAAACTTGCATGCATACGGTTTGCGATTGCTTTCCGCATACCAGTAACAGGAAGGACTTTACTTTCTTCTTGTTCATGTACTTCTGGAATCAGCACTCTTTCTTCAAGCGCCTTTAACACATCTACCTTTGTAATTCTTCCGCCAGGACCTGTACCAACCAATACCTTTATATCCAGATTTTCAGACTTTGCAATTTTCTTCGCTACAGGTGAAATTTTAATTCTTTGCTTTGCTACTTCTTTCGCATATGGTTCTGGATGTTTTACATTTTTAGATTCTAAATTAGGTATTTTTTCTTCTACAACAAGTGTACTTTCATGAACTTCTACTTTTTCATTCTGCTTACCGATGTAGCAAATTACAGTACCAGGTGGAACTCCCTCATCTTCACTTACAGCTATATCAAGAACAGTTCCATCAGCTGGTGCCTCTATTTCCGTTTCGATTTTTTCCGAGTTAATACTAGCAATTAGTTCACCTTTTGCTACATGATCACCCGCTTTAATATTCCAGCTCGTAATAATACCTTCTTTCATCGCCATACCTAACTTCGGCATTACAACTTCTACAGCCATGTTTCTCTCTCCCTTCTCATCGTTTCATTACACATGTAATAAAGATTGGTCTCCGATCATTTCAGATACAATTTCAATTACTTTCTCCGGCGTTGGTAAATATAACTTTTCAAGTGGTGGTGAGAACGGAACTGGTGTATGTGGTGCTGTAATTCGTTTAATAGGTGCATCTAACAAATCGAATCCTTTATCTGCTACAATTGCCGCAATATCTGTTGCGATACTACATCTTGGATTTGCTTCGTCAATAACAATTAAGCGATTCGTTTTTTCAACAGATGCTAAAATCGTATCTTCATCCAGTGGTGATAAAGAACGTGGATCGATTACTTCTACTTCAAGTCCCTTTTTCGATAATTGCTCAGCAGCTGCAAGTGCTGTATGAACTTGTTTTCCAATTGCGACGATTGTTACATCAGAACCTTCGCGTTTCATATCTGCTTTCCCTAAAGGAATTGTATAGTACCCTTCTGGTACTTCGCCTTTCATATTGTAAAGTGTTTTATCTTCAAAGAAGATTACTGGATCGTCATCTTCAATTGCTGCTAATAATAAGCCTTTTGCGTCATATGGAGTGGAAGGAACGACAACTTTAATACCTGGAATGCTAGTAAATAAAGCGTATAAACTTTGTGAATGCTGCGCTGCTGCGCTAAAACCAGCACCATGCATCGTACGTACTGTAACTGGCACTTTCGCTTTACCACCGAACATATAGCGGAATTTTGCACCTTGGTTTAATACTTGATCAAGACAACTGCCGATGAAATCATTAAACATTAATTCAGCAATCGGACGTAATCCTGTTGCCGCAGCTGCCATGGCTGCTCCCATATAACCAGCTTCAGAAATTGGAGTATCTAAAATACGATTCCGGCCAAATTCTTGCACAAGCCCTTTCGTAACACCGAGTACACCACCCCACGCTTCATCATCTTGTAAGTGATCCACTTGTGCACCGCCTGCAACATCTTCTCCTATTAAAATTACATTTTCATCACGACGCATTGATATTTTCATCGCTTCATTGATTGCAGTTGACATACTTACTGTTCTAGTCATTATTTTTCACCCTCCTCTTATTTGTAAGAAACGTATACATCTTTTAATAATTCTTCATCCTCTGGATATGGACTATTTTCACTAAATTCAATTGATTTTTGTACTGCTTCATCTACTGCCTTTTCCATATCCACAAGTTCAGATTCAGTCAATAAAGCTTCATGAATTAAATGCTTACGGAAATTCACAATCGCATCTTTTTCATTTAAATGTTCTTCTTTTTCTTCTGAAGTTTTATATGTTTGCGCTTCACCTTCGAAATGACCGTAATTGCGATATGTCATACATTCAATTATTGTTGGACCATCGCCATTACGTGCGCGCTCCACCGCTTCTTCCGCTGCTTTATACACCGCAAGTAAATCTTTTCCATCTATTTGGACACCTGGAATATTGTAAGCTTTCGCGCGATCTGCAATGGAATTACAGCTTGAAGCATATTCAAATGTTGTCGCCTCACCGTAACCGTTATTTTCTGCGATAAAAATAACTGGTAACTTCCAAATCGCCGCTAAATTAACCCCTTCGTGAAATGTCCCTTCATTATTTGCTCCGTCACCGAAGAAGCAAACACTTACATCTTTCGTTCCTTTATATTTAGCTGTTAATGCAGAGCCGCAAGCAAGTGGAAAACCTCCGCCTACAATCCCATTTGCACCAAGCATTCCTTTATTTAAATCGGCAATATGCATGGAACCGCCTTTACCTTTACATAACCCTGTCGCTTTCCCAAAAAGTTCAGCCATCATCCCATTTAAATCACAGCCTTTTGCGATACAATGCCCATGTCCTCTATGCGTACTTGTAATACTGTCACTATCTGTTAAGTGGGCACATACACCAACTGCTACCGCTTCTTCACCTGCGTATAAATGAACGAAACCTGGCAGAACGCCTTGCGCGAATAATTCATGTACCTTATCTTCAAACTTACGAATTTCTAACATTTTTTCATACATCCAACGAGCTTGTTCTTTCGTAATTTCATTCCCTTTACTTTCAGTTGTTTTTAACATGTCCAGCCCTCCTATTTTCTTGTTCATCTTTTATATTGCAAGTACTGTGCCAAATTCTAATCCTTGATTTCAAAGGTTTTCTCTATTCTTTCAAAATAAAAAAGTGGACAAAATGAGACTTATGTCTCGTTTTGTCCACTTTTGTTCACCTAATTTGATAATTATGATCTTATTCATTCTCAAAACTCTTCTGTAACTTCCGGATGTAAATAATTTGACCAATATGATAAGCGTTATGAGTTGTTACATTTGCTAGCACTTCCCACCACTTTGCAGAAACAGGAAATCCAACTACATCACTTTCAACCTTCTCTTCATCTATAAGCTTTTGCCATTGTAACAGTTTCTCTAGTAGTTTTTCTCTCAACTCATCGAAAGATTGATTATTTGAAAGCATAAAACTTTTGTTATTATCACCAATAGCGGGCACAGCATTCACATTCGATTCTTTATACCTAGTTTGCCACGTTGAGTTCCAATACAATAAATGTTGTACAATTTCAGCTATACTATTACTCTCTTCATTCGGTTTCCAGAAAGCTTCTCTCTCAGATAGATCTTTCACAGCATCTGAAAATGGCATATACCAACTGGGATCGTTCGCATTCGCTAATAATTGATCTGCTAATACATCTTTCACATGAGCCATTTTTTCCCCTCATTTCATTAACGTATTTATACTCACTTCTTTATATACGCTGAGTCCAAATAATTCCCTCTTTTAAAATAGAATTAACGGTATTGCTCTCAAAACGAATGTAAGATTAATAGATTTTCTTTTCATAACTCGTTATGATAAAAGAAAAAGAAAGCGAGCAAAAAATGAATAAAAAAATCGCAATTATTACAGGAGCCTCAAGTGGATTCGGACTATTAACTACACTTGAACTTGCAAAAAAAGACTATTTAGTCATTGCTACAATGCGAAACCTTAATAAACAAGAAGATTTAATATCTCAAGCTACTAAACTCAACTTACAACAAAACATAAAAATTCAGCAATTAGATGTAACCGACCAAAACTCTATACATAACTTTCAATTGTATTTACAAGAAATAAGCAGAGTAGACCTTCTCATTAATAATGCAGGATATGCAAATGGGGGCTTTGTAGAAGAAATTCCAGTAGAGGAATACCGTAAACAATTTGAAACGAATCTGTTTGGAGCTATATCAATTACTCAACTTGTATTACCTTATATGAGAGTACAAAAAAGTGGAAAAATCATTAATATAAGCAGCATCAGTGGTCAAGTTGGATTCCCTGGTCTATCTCCTTACGTTTCATCAAAATATGCATTAGAAGGCTGGAGTGAATCTCTTCGTTTAGAAGTAAAACCGTTCGGAATAGATGTTGCTTTAATAGAACCAGGTTCTTATAACACAAATATTTGGGAAGTTGGTAAACAACTAGCTACAAACCAATCTGATACATCTTCTCCTTACAAAGAATATATGGATAAAATACAAAAACATATTAATAGCGGTAGTGATACGTTTGGTAATCCGATAGATGTTGCAAATAAAATCGTAGAAATCGCTGAATCTAAGCGTACGAATTTACGCTATCCAATTGGAAAAGGTGTAAAATTCATGATCTTTTCGAAGAAGATTCTTCCTTGGAGATTGTGGGAATACCTTGTTTTGAGAACCTTTAAGAAAATGTAATAGACTTTTGAAAACTATTTTGAAAGAGGTGCAAATTAAATGTTAGGTTTACCATATGGACAAGTGTTTTTAGTTCCGTGGACTGAAGAATGGCAAATTGATTTTATAAAAGAGAAACAATTCATTGAGGAACAAATTGGCGAACATATTTTAGCGATACACCATATTGGTAGTACCTCTATTCCACATTTAAGTGCAAAGCCAATTATTGATATAGCAATTGAATTAGAAGATTATAAGGATGGCTTAAAATGCATTAAAAAGTTAGAACTACTTAACTATAAATATAGAAAAGATGTACTACCTGAACGATACTATTTTAATAAAGGAGAGCCAAGAACTCATCAAATTCATATGTATGAACAAGGAAATACATATTTATTAGAGCAATTACAATTCAGAGATTACTTAATAAACAACAAAACTTCTCGTATACAGTATGAACAGTTAAAGATTCAACTTTCACAGGCTAATCCTAATGACAAACATCAATATGCAGAGGATAAAACTAATTTCGTTACATCCATATTATCCAAAATAAAGTGAAACTTTAATCAGTCGGGGTTTTGTTCATCCCCACTAATTATTAGCCCTCACCAATCGGACTTTTATGGGCAGTTGATCCCCCACCTAAATTCTTTGCTTACGTTGAATTTTGAGGTGGGGGTCTTACTGCCCATTAAAGTGGGATAAATGATGAATTTAAATAAGAAACCATTTAGTAGTAAATGGTTTCTTATTTATTAGTTAACACTTGATTTGTGCCATCAATAATAATATCTGCAAACGCATGTGGCTTATGACTTTCTACATACATATCTTCAGCAACCATCCAATTATTTTCCCACATATCGCGTGCTGCTTCCCCGTCTCTAGCAATCCCTCTTTTTATGCGTGTTTCACGAGGACAATTCACCCATATTTTCAAATCATACAGTTCCGCCAGCTCCTGACGTGTTGCATATACACCTTCTATAATAACAATTCCGTTTGTAGGGACAGTATGAGATTCTGCTAAAGAATCCGTTTCCCAATCGTAACGTTTATAACATCCTTCAATGCCATTACTAATCGGATCTAAAACATCTTGTAAAAGGCGTTTCCAATCAAAATCTGCACCAACCGATTTATTCATAGGATGTTCATTTACAATTTGTGCGGATGGTAAATAAAAATCATCCATATGAACAATCGTTACAGTTGAAAATTTATTTTTTATTTTATTAGCTAACGTACTTTTTCCTGCTCCCCCACAACCATCAACACCTATTATTAGTAGTGATTGCTCTACAGACTTCACTCGAATTTGTTCTAATATTTCATTTAATCCCAAACTATTTCATCCCCTCGTTTTATATCTATAGACTTACTTTTATAATGAAATTGGATCGAAGTAAAGTAGCAATGAAATCGCAATAAAAAATGTAAATAAGCCGATTATTGATATAATATATTCTTTCGATTCCCTATCATATTGCCACTCCATCCATGCACGTAATGTCCATAATACTCCAAAAAAAGCGAAGAATGCATAACCTACATTTGCATTTTCAAAGTTGTTAGTATAAATTATACTACTAATAAAATAAATTATAAATAATCCAATTTCCAATTTTACATGCAAGCTATTTACATGCTTATATCCAAAGAAACCTCTCTTCTCCATATTCAACTTTCTTCTTAAAAATTGTTCTAAAAAATAACCACCTATAGCAATTCCTATAATGATTATCCAAACTGTAGAATTCCACATGTTTAATCCCCTCCTATTACTACGTTGCATTATTTAAAGTAAAGTGGATTACATGATAGCTAGTATCTTCTAAATAGTCACTTTATTATGCAGCAGGTGGAACGATATAAAATAATATTAAGAACATAACTATAAATGAAACTAGTCCGATTATCGAAAATATATACTCTTTCGACTCTCTATCATACTTCCATTCCATCCATGATCTTAAAATCCATGTTACCCCTAAATAAGTAATAATAGCATATCCAATATTAGCGTTTTCAAATTTATATATATAAATAAAACTAGTTATTAAATAAATTATAAATAGTCCTACTTCCAATTTTACATGCAGGCTATTCACATGCTTATATCCCCAAAAACGACTCTTTGGCATATCCAATTTTTTTCTCAAGTACTTATCGAAAAAATAGCCAACTATGCAAAAAACGAAAATTAGTATCCAAAAAGTAGAGCTTCCCATTGTGATCCCCCCTATTACCTTATATATTTTTAGAAATAAAGTGGACTATATTACGGTTATCCTCTTCTAAATAGCTTACAATCCCTTCAGGATATGTGCGCTTCTCCTTTAATTCATTTATACTTTTCCAAATTAATATAATATCCTCATATTCTTTATGTCTTATTTCATTTGTAATTCTCTCTTTAACAGTCCCCCAATGTATCAATGTGCAATGATGTCCTTTTTCGTTGTTCCACTCAAAAATATGCTCATTTACAACGGCTAATTCTTGAACATAAATCTTCAAATCGTATTCTTCCATTAATTCTCGTATTATCGATTCTTTTACAGTTTCACCAAATTCTATAGAACCGCCTGGAAAACGATAAAATGTTTCACTTAAATCACATTGTACAAGTACTTCAGAACGATCTTCATTTAAAATCATTACTTCAGCACGTAATTGAGGACTTTTCATTTCTTCTCTCCCTATAATTGCTCATTTTATGATATTGCCAGAGTGTCTTAATCAATACGTATTAAATAAGGAAATATAGAATTATCCCCGTTATCAACAGTGATACAACTCCGCCTAAGGACATCAAAAACTCCCTTGATTCTCTATCATATTTCCATTCCATATACGATTCGAAACTATACAAAGTAATTAAAAACAGAAAGGGTAGGAAGCCCATGTATAAAGGGTTCGAAAGAGAAGAGCATATAATTATAACCACTATATACGAAAAAATAATGATCCTGTTTCCCCATTTATGCAGCTTATTTACATATTTATTATTCCATCCTGTTTGTTTCGGTATATTTAGCCTTTTTCTCACTATATTTTCTAAAACAAATAAGAATATGATCCATAAAACTAATACAATTACTTTCACATGCATTAGAGAGATCACCTCCTTTATCTTATAGTCTGGATTTTCTCCGGCTGATCACTCGGATACGTAGTACTCATTTTGTTCTCTACGTCCCAACTAATAATTGTCGCACTATCTCGTCCGAATTGATGATGAACGTACTCTAATACATGATGAACACTTTCTTCAAGTTCTACATTAGTTCTATTCATATCATTATATAGATTAAATGGTGTTTCATAGTGTCGGTCCCCGCATTCTAATACCCCATCTGTAACCATTACAATTCGATTTTTTCCAGTACGTAATTCACGAATGCCTGTTGAGTAGCAAGGAACTGGTAAATGAAATGTGTTTACATTTCCAATCCATTCATAAAAATGACGCTGATTTAATGCATATTGTCCTAACTTATGTAATTCTTCATGAAATACATAAATGAGGCAATCGCCAATAGATAACCACCATATATAATTTTCTTTTCTTACACATATTAAACAAGCTGTTTCACCTTTAATTTTTTGGCACTTTTCTTTAAATGAAGAGGACTGAAAGATTGTAAGTATATGATTTTCAACAGATCGAAATACTGTATCAATCGATTCATTCATCATTGCTTTTATATTTTCGTATTCTTTTTGGATTGTATTCACTACTAAATCAACACTTTCCGCACTATTATGTCCATCTAAAATGGCTGCAAATTCCCAATCACTATTTGACCAAACTAACGCGCCATCTTCGTTCTTTTTTGCTCCGGCACTTATATTCCCGCCATATGTACCGAGTACGATATCACCATATTGTTTTACTGAAACTTCGTCTAAACACATCTTCTTATTTCCAATCCATGAATATTGTCTATTATTTCTTGTATGCATATTCACTCACCATATACTTTCGTATTCTTTCGCATAGTTTTTTGATTTTCTCTGCGTCACCATATGGCGCACCAGTCCATTTCGCTACTTCCGTTGGTGACCAAAACTCTTTGGGTGTATTTGGATAACGCGGGATGATGTGCATATGCATATGTGGTACACCATTCCCTGAAACAAAAGTATAAATATGTTCTGCACCTTCACTTTCTTTTAGCGCTTTACTTACTCTACTTGTTATAAGCCCGAACGTTTTTGCTTCTTCATCTGTTAGTTCAGCAAGGCCAGGTACATGTCTTTTTATATCTATCATTACATAACCAAGGTATGTTTCTTCGCTATCCCAATGGACATGTCCCACGTAAACGAGTTCATCTTCGTAAATAGCTCCACCTGGAACTGAAATGTTTCCTCTATGTTTTTCGCAAATAAAGCATTTTTGTTCTACTTGATTGTTTGTTGACATATCCTTCACCAGCCTTTTTATTAATAATAGCATAAAAAAAGGAAAACCAGGATTTATATTCCGAAAATTCATTCTTTTAATTAGGCATTTTTTGAAATAAATTTAAAACTTACTATTTCTTCAAAAACGCAATTCCTATTACTATTCCAATCACAATTCCGATTACTAAATTATTAGTAAAGAACCCTTGAAACACACCGATTACAACCCCTAAACTGACACCTATTGCTAATGCATCATTCCTTTTATTATTTTTAGCCACAATTGCATCTCCTCTCATCATTTCTCCCTAAATAATATGCATTCACTTGAATATCTCCAAAAAATGTACTTTAACTTTACATATAATATTTTCCATTTTCTGTACATACTCCTTTTATAATGAAAAAAATTCAAGTAACCATTGAATATATAGGCATTTACTATAAGAAAGACCAATAATTTATTTAAGGAGGAACGATTCAAATGCATCCTCATTGGAATCCAAATATAAATCAACAATATGTGTATTCCCCCCATCCCGTAAGGAATACATTGCATCATGATTCACAATATATGATGCAGCGTATCGCAAGTCTTGAAAGCCAATTAGCGAAATTAATCTCATTAATCAAAGAAAATAATCATTTAATTAAATCAATGGAACAGCAACAAAAACAAGTTTGTGCACCAGCTGGTGGTTCTGTCATTGTTCGTATGTAATTTATTCAAATAAAAAACACACTTTGTATAATAAAGTGTGTTTTTTTGTTATCTTCTTTTTTGATGAAATCCTTGTGTAATGCGGTCTAATATAATCGCAATGACAACAATAGCTAGTCCGGCTTCAAATCCCATTCCGATATTTACTTGTGTTACAGAGCGGTATACATCAACCCCAAGACCTGGTGCCCCTACAAGAGATGCTGTTACTACCATAGATAAGGAAAGCATAATGCTTTGGTTCACACCAGCCATGATCGTTCCAGTTGCGAGTGGTAATTGTACTTTAAATAATTTTTGTGATGCGGTAGAGCCAAACGCATTCGCTGCTTCTATTAAATCTTCTGGAACTTGTCTAATTCCTAAGTCAGTAAACCGAATTGTCGGGGGCATTGCAAAGATTACGGATGCAATAATCCCAGGTACTACACCTACTCCGAAAAATGTAATCGCAGGAATGAGATATACGAAAGCCGGCATTGTTTGCATAAAATCTAATGTCGGTTTTAAAAATTTTGAGAAGCGTTCATTTTGAGAAGCTAAAATTCCGATTGGGATTCCTACAATGATTGAAATAATAACAGATGTAAGTACGAGTGCTAATGTCTGCATCGTTTGTGCCCAGTAGTTAATATTTAAAATAAATAATAAACCGACCAGTGTAAAAATAACTAAAGATACTTTTCTCGTTGTGTACCAAATGAGGAAACAAAGGATGATAATCATCAATATGGCTGGTATTATTGTTAAAAAATTAGTGAGTAAATCTACGAATCCGCCGATAATATAAGAGAACCCTCGGAATAAGCCTTCAAAGTGCTCATATAAACTTGCAACAAATGAATCAACCCATTCACCTAATGGAATACGTGGTATACTACTCATCGTCTTTCACCTCTTCCTCAATATTTCCTGCAAGAGCTTGAATGACACTTTCACGTTTAATAATTCCTCTTAGTCTTTTCTTCTCATCAATTACGGGTAACGGATATTTCATCTCTGCCATTTTTGCATATGTTTCCTCAAGTAAGGTATCTACATACACATGCGGGATATCGTTAAGTAATAAATCAGCAATTGGCCACTGTTTTTGAACGGCTTTACTTGCATCGTCCGCAGTTAATATACCTAAAAACTCATACTTTTTGTTAACAACATATACAGTTGATACACCAGCGTTCCTCATAATTTGAAGTGCTACACGTGGTCCACGATCAATCAATAATGTCTCTGGTCGTTTTAAAATAGATTCCGCCGTAATGACTTTTCCTAAATTCACGTCCGCCACGAACTTCTCGACAAATTCATTGGCAGGACTCATCATAATTTCTTCTGGCGTTCCAATTTGAACAATCTCTCCATCTTTCATTAATGCAATCCGATCTCCAATTCGAAGCGCTTCGTCTAAATCATGTGTAATAAATATAATTGTTTTTTCCATTTTATCTTGTAATTCTAACAGCTCATCTTGCATTTCTTTTCGAATAAGTGGATCTAATGCACTAAATGACTCATCCATTAACAATACATCGGGATTATTTGTTAATGCCCTTG
This sequence comes from Bacillus sp. HY001, assembly GCF_007558965.1. Taxonomy (NCBI): domain Bacteria; kingdom Bacillati; phylum Bacillota; class Bacilli; order Caryophanales; family Bacillaceae; genus Bacillus; species Bacillus sp. HY001. The sequence goes on from NZ_VLTE01000013.1 coordinate 56,894, forward strand.
CGATTCCAACACGCTGTTGCATACCGCCACTAAGTTGACTTGGATAATTATCTTTATGATGATCAAGCCCTACTAACTGTAGCGATTCTAATGCTTTATGCTCTCGTTCCTCTACTGGAACTCCTTGAATTTCTAATCCGTACGCAACATTTTGTATCACTGTACGATGCGGAAATAAAGCGAACTTTTGAAACACCATACTCATTTTCGTTCTTCTCACTCTTCGTAACTCTTCTTTCCCCATCGTCGCGATATCTTCACCATCTATGTATATATGCCCTGCTGTTGGTCTAATTAATTGATTTAACATCCGAACTAACGTAGATTTCCCGCTACCAGACAGCCCCATAATCACAAAAATTTCTCCCGCATATACTTCAAACGTTGCCTTTTTTACACCAACATTCATTCCTGTCTCTTTCAAAATTTCCGATTTATTTTTTCCTTCTTTTAATAAAGTAAGCGCTCTTTGCGGGTGTTTCCCAAATACTTTTGTTACGTTTTCAACACGCACCTTTGTATTATCCATGTCACTACTCCTTTTCTACCCATCTATTCACATAGTGTTGCGATTTTGCAAAGAAATATTACATAAAAATGACATTCATAAGATTTCTTTAAAATTCTCGTTTCCGTTCATAATAAGAATGCTTACTTATACATTTATTTAAAAAGGCAAACGTTTCTTAGGAGGGTTTCAATGAGAAAGAAAATATGGCTTATATGCCTTTCGTTATTTATTACTATGATTTTCTCTTCATGTAATGCAACAAATGCAAATTCGAAAGGGAAAATTAAACTTGGTGTAACAAGTTGGAAAGAAAACATTGCCACGGCAAACATGTGGAAAGTTTTATTAGAACAAAAAGGTTACAAAGTTGAACTCATGTATTTAGAAAAAGCAGCAATTTGGACTGGTGTTGCTCGCGGTGATGTTGATGCTAATTTAGAAGTATGGCTACCCGTTACGGATAAACCGTTAAATGCTCGTTATAAAGATGATATTGTCTTAAAATCCAAATGGTATGAAGGTACTGGACTTGGCCTCGTCGTCCCTTCTTATATGAAAAACATTAACAGTATTGAGGATTTAAATGCACATAAAGATGAGCTAGATAACAAAATTGTTGGCATCGAACCCGGTAGTAGTCTTATGAATTTAACGAACAAAGCAATGAAGGAATATGATATTAAACTAAAACTTGTCCAATCTTCTGAAGCTGCGATGATGAGTGAACTAAAGAAAGCATATACGAAAAAGAAACCAATCGCTGTTACGCTTTGGAATCCGCATTGGGGCTTTTCGGAATTTGACTTAAAATATTTAAAAGACCCTAAGAAAGTATATGGTGAAAAAGATGACATTTATTACTCTGTTCGTAAAGGTTTTGAAAAAGATCATCCGGATATCATAAAATACTTTGACAAATGGAAAATGAACGATGAACAACTTGGTACATTAATGGTCGAGTTAAATAAAACGAAAGATCCCGAAGAAGCGGCACGAAAATGGATTAAAAAGAATCAAGCGCTAGTTGATGAATGGGTAAAAGATTAACAAAACAGGCTAAAGGATTAGCATATCCTCTAGCCTGTTTTATCTTATTTTTTCGTAACAACATCATCTACTATCCCATATTCTTTCGCTTCTTCTGCAGTCATAAAATAATCTCTTTCTGTATCATGTGCTACTCTTTCAATTGATTGCCCTGTTTTTTCTGCAATCATTTTATTAATATCATGCTTTAACTTTAGTATTCTTTTTGCTGTTATTTCAATTTCTGTTGCCTGACCTTGCGCACCACCAAGTGGCTGATGAATCATAATTTCACTATTAGGGAGTGCAAACCGTTTCCCTTTTGCACCTGATAATAATAACAATGCACCAAATGATGCTGCAAATCCCATGCATAGCGTTTGTACATCTGGTTTAATGAGATTCATCGTATCTAATATGGCAAAACCTGCTGTCGTTGAGCCGCCTGGGCTGTTAATGTATAAAAATATATCTTTCTCGGCATCTTCCGCTTCTAAAAATAATAATTGAGCTACGACACTACTTGCTACTTGATCATTTATTTCTGAACCGATAATAATAATGCGGTCTTTTAATAACCTTGAATATATATCATAGGAACGTTCTCCTAATTTCGTTTGTTCTACTACATATGGAATTGCATTCATATTTAATCCCTCCAATAATTGTTATGCCACGCAAAGCATACAACTGTAGGAAGAAGGTTTTTTTGCATTAAATAATAAGACTGGCTGTTTAGATGGTAACTTAGTAAAATCTATTGTCGGAAGAAGCTTTGTTAACAATTCCGGCATTTCCTCACGAATAGACGTTACTACAACTTCAATATCATCTGTGAATTCTACAATCTCAATCCCTTCTTCACTTACAGTTTTCAGCCTATTTCTACTCCGAAATAAAGAAGCTTTTACTGCACCTTCCGATATGGAACATACTTTAGCAATATCAGCGATACTATATTGAAAAACATCCTTTAATAATAAAATTGCGGATTGTTGTACATTGAGTAACGATAATACTTTCCCTACCATTTCATGCAAATCTGCAATGTTCTCATGTGGTTCTTCAAAAGTAATTTGTCCCTTTATTTTTTCATAAACTGATTTTGATTTCATCTGGTCTATCCAACGATTGCGAGCTATTTTATATACAAGTGTCATACAAATATCTTTATTACTATATTTTTGAAGAACTTTACAAACTGTTTCTTGGGCAAGGTCTTCGCCGTCCCATTTGTTTTTCGTTAAAAATGTACAGTACCTTTTCAATTCTCCGTATTGCTCAATTAAAAAGTTTATATTTGAATGATTCATATCGATATGATTTTTAAAAATATGAGTTACTTTTGTGCACAAAATAACCACTCCTTTTCAGCGCTTACTTAATTAACGATTCAACAAATAAAAAAGTTACGGGGCATATAAAAAAATTATGTTTATGTTTAATAATTCGCGGTCATAAATATGTTATGTACAATTTTACGTGAGGAGGAACAAATTTGCCAAAATTAACAATTGAAGGTGCGGGAACTTTTGATGTAAAAGAAGGCACAAAGTTAGTATTAGCGATTGAAGATAACGGTGTACACATTCTCCATCGCTGCGGCGGGAAAGCACGCTGCACAACTTGTAGAGTTGAAATAATAGCAGGTGAGTTTTGTGAAGCGAATTCTAATGAAAAAAATGCGATTACGGAAAAAGGAATTGAAGATCACTTACGTTTATCATGCCAAATGCACGTACATAAAGATATAGTCGTTCGCCCTATACTTACAGTAGAAAATTCAGGTCTTGATGCAGGCCCGCGTCCAGCAGAATAATATGATGAATTTAAAACAGCTTGCCGGTGAATATGCTGCTAGCTTTGTAAAAGATGGGATGAAAGTTGGACTTGGTACAGGTTCTACTGTATATTGGACGATACAAAAATTAGGTGAGCGTGTTAAAGAAGGCTTATCATTTCAAGCTATACCAACGTCAAAAGAAACGGAATCTCTAGCTAAACAACTTTCCATTCCATTAATCTCCTTAAACGAAATTGATATACTCGATCTTACAATCGATGGTGCAGATGAAATTGATTCAAATTTACAATTAATAAAAGGTGGTGGCGGCGCATTACTTCGCGAAAAAATCGTTGCCTCCTCCTCTAAAGAACTAATTATCATTGCTGATGAATTAAAACTTGTAACGCATTTAGGTACTTTCCCATTACCTGTTGAAATTACACCTTTTTCATGGAAACAAACGGAAAGTAAAATTCAAGCTTTAGGTTGTCAAACAACGTTACGTTTAAAAAATAATGAAACGTTTATTACCGATAACAATAACTTGATTATTGATTGTGTATTCCCTCATGACATATCTAATCCTGCCAACTTACATACTCAATTAAAAATGATTACAGGCGTAGTTGAAACAGGGTTATTTGTTAATATGACTAGTAAGGCGATAATTGGAACAAAAAATGGAATAAAGCAATTATAATGAAGGCTGACTCTTACAGTCAGCTTTTTATATTTTCTCTTTATAGCGTAGCATTATGATATACTATGAAAACAAACGCACATCACATTAGAAAGGGCTGAACAAATTGCACTCCAAACTCATAACAGAACTTACAGATTTAGAAACTGCCTTTCATATTCGAAAAGAAGTATTTGTAAAAGAACAAAATGTCCCTCTGGAGGATGAATTCGATACATTCGATGAAATCGGTGAGGAATGTAAACATATTTTAGTTTATTATAACGAGCTTCCTGTAGGTACAGGTCGTATACGATTTGTTGACGGCGCAGGAAAGTTAGAACGTATTTGTATTTTAAAAGACTATCGTAAATACGGATTAGGAAAAGTAATAATCAACGCGTTAGAAGAAATTGCTCGTGACAAAGAAGCTATAAAAGTAAAACTACACGGTCAAACACATGCTGAAGGATTTTATAAAAAATTAGGTTATCAAACTTCTTCTGATGTATTTATGGAAGATGGTATTCCGCACGTTCTCATGACGAAAGTATTATCATAATAAAAAGGGTAGTATATGAATTCATATATTACCCTTTTTTAATTATAGAAAAGTGAATTCTCAAGATTTCCTTTTGCATCAAAGCCCAACATCTCTTAGTTTATACCTAGATAAAGCTTACACTGTTTTCCATAATGATAAGGCATAAATCCAGTTTGGATCCCCATTTCCTTGATAACCCTGGACTGCTTCATATACTTTTCCTTCGTGTAGTACTCTATCTCCCTTTTCGTATGCTTTCTTCGCATCCCACTCTTCATATGAAACGCTTTCATTTTTAGTAGTGATTGTGAAAATATCACTCTGTACAGATTCATTTCCAGCTACATCAACTGCTTTCACTACATATTTATAAGTAGTATTGGAGAGTAAATTTTTATCCATATAAGAAGTCGTATTGGATGTTGCAATCTTTTTCATTGCTCCTTCTTTTTCTCTATAAATATCGTAATGGTCTACACCAATATTATCGTTAGATGGACTCCACATTAAGTCTACACTTGACACTGTCGTTCCCATACTATGTAACCCTTTTGGTTGTGTTGGTGCTTCTGTATCAGGAGCCTCAACTGTTGTTTTCACTGTAAGTGCTGTACTTTCTTTCGAAACATTTCCAGCTGCGTCAATTGCTTTTACAGTATACGAATATTCTGTACTTGGTTTTAATTTTTTATCAATAAAATGAGTTCCTGGTACTGTGTCAATCATCTCTCCGTTACGGAAGATTTGATACCCTTTTACCCCTACATTATCCGTAGAAGGGGTCCATGTTAGTTCTATACTATTCGCTGTTACTTTTTGTGCCTGAATTCCATTTGGACTACTTGGAGCTTCTATATCTGGTTTCACATCATTGATAAGATTAACATCAATTACATTATAAAATGCATTTGCTGTATCAGCTACATCCCATACCGCTAAAATCACATGGTATCCACTTCTATCAGTAGGTACATTAACTTTGTGAGTTAAATGATTTGAGGCTGCAGAACCATCATGTTGTACAGTTCCAATTGGTTCAAAATCTGCTCTTGTAAGCGATTTATTTGGATTCCATCCTTTTTTGGTAATATAGTAATGCCATTTACTCGTTAAGTGAGGCGCTGTATATTTCCAAGTAAAACTATTTTCTCCGCCTGTGATTGTATTTTTAAACCAACGATTTTCAGTTTGCTGATCTAAAATACCGCCAAATTTTCCGCCTGCAGAAGCGATTTGTCCATCAACTGGGCCACCTTGCGGGAATCCTTTTGGTGCTTCTAAGCTTTGCGGTTCATACATAACACTTCCGCAGTTTACATTTAGTGCGCCATAAGTTGGACTACATAAAGCAGATCGGCTGCCAGGCTTTTCAACAAAACCGTGCGCGTATGCATTTTGAGGAATAAGTGTCGAGCCAATAATTCCGGCTGTTAATGCAACAACTCCTAGACTTTTTTTGTTCATTTTCATACTTGGTAGTTGTTTTAAAAATCGATTATTCATGTTCCTGTCCCCTTCTTGTTATACTTTGTAGTGTAATGTGGGCTTCGATGTAAAAGAATAACAAGAGACAATCTTGTATCGTTGTATGTGTTAATTACGTATACAACGCAGTGAAAATACATTTCATTTCTTGTGAAATATTTCACTTGATAAATATATCATGACATAGAAATCATCAAAGTATGTGCAGAAGTTGCGCAGAAATGATGAAAGCATTAGTAACACGTAAAACTATGGTCCGAATTTATAAAACAGAATATTCAGCATTTCAAAACAACGAATTCTCCGCTTCATATAAAAGAAGAGTGTCTATATCATTTCATATAGACACTCTTCTCATGTATAATTTTCTATTTATTACTGACCTAAAAATGTAGAAATTTCATCAACAGCTTGTTTATACCCACCGGATTTTCGGAAAGACTCCTTCAAATTCAAAGCAGCTTCTTTAAATGACGGATTATTTAATATGAGTTCTACACTTTCACGTAGTTGTTCTTCAGTTAGTTCCTTCATTGACAACTTAACCCCAGCTCCAAGATTCTCCACTTGCTTTGCGATAACTGGCTGATCTGCACTTTGCGGAATTACAATAAGCGGAATCCCATTATATAGTCCTTCATGTGTACTGTTCATCCCGCCGTGTGTAATAAATAACTTTGTATATGTAAGTAGTTTTGTTTGTGGTACATAATTTTTCACAATGAAGTTTTTAGGAATTTTACCTAAATCACTTATTTTCGTTTTATTGCCAATAGACATCACAATTGTATAATCTCTATTCTCATACGCCTTCATACATAGTTTATAAAAATCAAGCGATTCATTAAAAACAGTACCTAGTGAAATGTAAATCGGGCTTTTTTCTTCAATTGCAGTAAAATCAAACTCTTCATTTTTTACTTGCGTAGAGATAGATGGACCTACAAATGTAAAAGTTTCATCAAACATATCTCCAAAAGGTTGGAACTCCCTTATTGTATACACAACAGTAAGTGGCGCTGGATTACAGAAAACTTCATACGGCGAGTTTATTTTAACTCCGTATTTTTCCGCAATTCCCTTAGTTAAGCTTTCAAAATCATTATATATCCTATCTTGATCTTCTACTGGGATATTTTTAGACAAGTGGGCTAACATTTGTTCAAATGCTTTTTCATCCTGTGCAAAAGATGTACAAGAATTTATTGCTGGAAGCTTTAGAATTTGAGAAATTATATGGCCACAGCCAAACATCGAATCGTGAATAATATAATCAAAATGTTCCCCTTCAATTTGCTCTAGAACACTAGGTATCACAACATCCACTGTATGCAAAAGGCCGTTAATTCTTTCTAATAAATAATTTCGACCACCGGAAAGAAAAGCTTTTATAAACTTTTGCTCGTCAATTGTTCGTACAGTAGCACCTGTCTTTTCAATACGCTCTCTAAAAGATTCTATTGAAAAATAAATTACCTCTTCCCCACGTGAAACTAATTCTTCTACGACTTGCAATGTTGGATTTATATGTCCTTCTGATCCAGTATTAATGAATAAAACACGTGCCATTATGAACACTCCTTACGTCAAATCTTGTCTATTATGTTAAGAATATAAATACTCTCCAAACACTTTGTTATATACCATGCTCTTATTAAATTGACCTTGCAAGCCTGAATCCAAGATCATCTATATGAAATGTAGGATGACTACGCCGGCGACAAGTCGCCCCACAACCTCTAGCTTCTTCAGCCCAACTACCGCCTCGGAAAATTCGGTACGATCCATATACCTTTTCATCATACAAATCATAGCACCATTCCCAAACGTTTCCTAACATATCATACAAGCCCCATGCATTCGGCTCTTTTTTTCCGACCTCATGAATACGTCCATCTGAATTTTCATTATACCAAGCAATTCCTTTCAGATCTCCATATATGTATCCAGTAGTTCCCGCTTTACATGCATATTGCCACTCTGCTTCAAAAGGTAATCGGTAGCCAATTGAATCTAAATTACAACTAACAATTAGACCATCATCACTAATAGAATAATATTCTTTTAATCCTGCTTTTTTTGAAAGTAAATTACAAAATACAATGGCATCATTCCAAGAAATATTTACAACTGGTTTATTTTTATCTTTGAATAAATTTGGTTTATGATTCGCAATCGCATCATATACTTCCATCGTTACAACGTACTTTGCTAGAAGAAATGGTTTAACTTGGACTTGCCATTCTTTTTTAATTCGATCATCTCTTAATACTACTTTTCCTTCTGGAATTTTCACCATATTAGAATCAACCGGGCCGATGAATCTATTCAATCCGATCCCCCCATGTTACTTCTTTTTATAATCTAACTATTTATGGTATCGTACTTCTCTAAAAATAGTCTTACTTCATTTGAGGATTTTAAAATAATAACTTCTTTATCTTTACTCAATTGATTTAGCCTCTTTAAAATTGAAGGTCGTTTCGTCTTAGGATATTCCCATATCCATTTAAAAAATTGCAAGTCAAACCTTTCCTCACATCCAGCCCCCATATCCGGTCTTGTTTTATTCCGATATTGTACAATCCTTTTAAAAGCACGATAAACACATATTGTTCTATGAATATCAAGAAAGATAATTGTATCAGCTGCGTTAATTCTTATGTCCATTGTCCCGCCATAATTCCCATCAATAATCCACTCATCTTCTTTAACTAATTCATTTTGAACCCTTCTTTGCTCCTCTTTCGGTACACCCTCCCAATTTGGTTTCCAAAATAACGCATCAAGATGATGTACTTTAATATTTAATTTATTTCCTAATTGCCTTGCTAATGTAGATTTTCCTGAACCACCAGAACCTATTAATATTATTTTTTTCATTTTCGTACTAACCTTTCTATTGATTCCTCAATAACTTCTTTATTTGCAAAAATCCAAAAGAACATCTCTTCATTTAATTTTAGTAAATCTTTTATCTGAACAAAATAAGTAATAAAGATAATTTGAATAGAAAGCATAACATACCAAATCGCTTGTAGCTCTTCTCTCGTTAAAGTGCATTGTTTATTGTATCCTTCAAAGATTTTGCTGATGATATGTTGCCACTTCCCTCTTAATTCTTCATCACTATATGACTCACTCAAAATACTCGTACAACAATAGCATAAATCAAATACTTTAATATTCTTTTCTACCAGTTCAAAATCTATAAATCCTTGAAATTCATTATCTTTAAAGATTACATTCGATAAGTGCATATCGCGATGAATGATTTGTTTTCGTAATGGGTGGACGTTTTTCTTGACATCTGTATGTACTTGATTCATTTTTCGAATTACATCCTGATGAACATGTTCATTCTTTTCTAAAATAGGTAAAGCCCAACCATATACTACCTTGTATAAATCTCGTTTTACGAACCCGTTTTCACTATCTATTGAATTAAGCGCTTGATGTAAATACGCTATTTCTTCTCCAATTGTGCTTCCAAGCTGTTTCAGATTTTCTGTATCTTTTATTTCAAGCACATTTCCAGCAACGTATTCATACACACAATAATATTTCTCTTTATAAAATACATACCTTTCGTTATTACTCGTATTCACTAGTCTTTGTACTTTAACTCCTTTTTCATCAAGTTGTTCTAATACATTTAGTTCAACTAAAAGCTGTTCTATTGATCCCTTTTCCTTTAGAATATATGCTTTATTCTTACAAAGAACCTTCGTTACGTTTGATTGTAGTTTAGTAATTGTGACATCTTTATCTCGAAACCAAAAATTCACAATTTCTAATATATCTTTCATATACGAATACCCCTTATCGAAATCTCTTATTTCTCCCGTAATATAAACTCAAAAAGAAATCCTACTCCAACACCAATTGTATAAGCAACTAAATCACTCCACAAAAATCCGTAACCTAATACAAGTCCACCTAAAGTCGTTGCACGAATGTTATCTATCCATTCAGCATGATACAATTGGCCCACTTCAATCCCGTAGCAAAATAGCAAACTATTAAAAGCCAATTTCTTCGTTTCTATTTTAGGAAATAAAAATCCGAATCCAGTAAAAATCATCAATGCCCATAAAGCATCGCCTAAGTACTCGTTTAATAGATGAGGTAACGCAAAAGCTAACTTTCTTGAGCTAAGACCTAAAATAATTACAAAGATAGTAAACAGTGCATACAATAATCTATTTCGCTTCGTTTTCATTTCAAGATCTCCTAATATGTAATTTAAAATTGTAAATAGGTAGTAAAATATAATTATTTTACTACCTATTTTTTAATGGCTTTCATAATAAGAAAATGTGGATTTGTATTTAGATAATGATATGATTTTTCATTTACTTCTCTCATCTTTTCAACTGGCCTCGGTTCCACCATTTTTTCTAACACGAAATAATTTGTTGTTTCATTAACTATGTCTTGGAGTGCCCTTCTAAAAAAGCTAACTTCTATTGTAATATTTGGTTTAACCCAAGTATCTACTAATAATTGTTTTTCGAAATAATTTTCACTAGTAAACTTTGTAAAGTCCATAAAAGGATGATGAATGGAGTATATAAATTCTCCACCAGGCTTCAATACTCGGCGAAACTCCTTAAATACTTTATTCCAATTTTCTAAGTAATGAAGCGTTAACGAACTTACAATAATATCAAATGTATTATCTGCAAATGGTAATACTTCTTGCAGGTCATGACAAAGAAACGTTGCATTATCACCCATACTTTCCTTTGCAGATTTTATCATTTCAGAACTTACGTCAATTGCAGTAACGTTTGCCCCTCTTTCTATAAATTGAGAAGTATACCATCCAGCTGCACATCCAGCATCTAGTATGCTCTTCCCTTCTAAATTCTTTGGAATCATCTCCTTCATCGCTGGCCTTTCATAATAACTGTTATATGGATTTGCCGAGTCTAGATTTTCTTTATATGTACTCGCTAATTTATCATATGTACCTTTGATTGTGTCTTTCAATACGCCCACCCCTTATACATACTAATCTAATAACTCTTGCTGCTTTTTCTTTGAAAATGATTGTAAAACTAAATCATATGACCAATCAATCATCTTATTAATTTGCTCTTGCTCTACATCTTTATGTATATACACTGTATTCCAATGTTTTTTATTCATATGATACCCCGGAATGATTGCTTCTGGATACTCTTCTCTTACTCTTAGTGCAAGTTCTGGATCACATTTTAATGTAATCGCAGCTTTTTCTCCTTCTTCATCGTTTACTATCGCAAATATTTTATTATTAAGCCTCATACATGTTGCATTCCAACCATCTGGTGAATCTTCTGTTGCTTTTCTTTTTGATAAACAATATATTCTAGTTGCATTCATTCTCATTAACACCTCTTATTCTTTCACAATTTGATTACGATGCATTACAATTTGTTTCGTCGCTTGAAATTGCTGTTCGCCGTAAAACTTTATTAATTTCTCTCCGCAAAATAGACTAACAATATGAACATGAGATATCTCTTGAAGTAATATTGTAATCATCTTCTCCCCGATACCTTTATTTCTTACACTCTCATGCACGACAACATCTTCTATGTATGCTCGAAAAACACCATCAGAAACAACTCTAGCAAATCCGATTAATTCATTTTCTTCCCATACCCCAATCGCTATACTATGCTTTAACATATTTTGAATATCGATTTCTTTTCTTTCTGGCCACCAACCGACAGAGTCATAAAGTTTTTTTATTTTGCCTACGCAGATTGGCTGTTCATGTTGCAATTTATACGTGTACATTTTCTTTCTCCCATCAAACTGCTCATTATATTTAATTTGTCTTACTTTCTTCAATATAAAACTTTAGAATCCAGCTTGTTATGAAAACCTACATAAGATTAATTTATAATATCAATTTTACAATTGCAATATATACAGCCACTCTCTCATCCTTTCCTATTACTTCTATATTAAAAATAGCACGTAATATATTAAGTTGACTAATGATAAAAGCCGCCCAATAGAACGGCTTTTATCTTCATTTAATTTCATACCACCAACCCTTCCTATCAAGCCAACCTTTCATACCGTTTAATTGCGCATCGCTAGTTGGATCGGAAATAAAATACGTTAAGCCATCTGATTGTAAAATGAAGGTCGCAGTCATTTTTAAAGAAGTTAATGCTCCCATAACATCTGGAGTTTCATGAGGTGAAAAGGCTCCAGATTGAATGATATTTTGTTTCGAAACTTGTGCTTGTATGTTTTCTTGTTTTGGTACCGATTCAGTAAACCAAGACAGGGGCTTATTTCCTATCAATTGGTTTAAATCACATTTACCGATACCAGGTACATTACCTGTCTCCGTGTATTGCCAAATATCACAAGGATATGCTGGTTTATTACCACCATACCTAGGAATCCATAAAAAATCACTTTTTACGTTCGCCATACCGAAAGGCTCATATACATGATGCCCAACATATAAACCAATTTTCTTAGCACCTAGTCGGCGTAACTCATCGATAAAAGCTTGCGTACCAGCTCTCATATCATCCATTGTTTTCACTTCTACATCAGCCACCCAAACTGTAGCGCTCTTATCACCGCGATTCCAAAAATCTTGCGCTTCCTTCTTCGCATCAGCAGTTGAAATAAAGCGACAAAATCCATAGTTACCAAATGGAATATTTCTAGTTTTCATTGCTTGGACATAATTTTTATATAAAGGATCTACATAATTTGATCCATCTTGTACCCTAGCGATTACGAAATCTAATTGTGGAGCGGCTACATCCCAGTTAATGTTACCGTTCCATTTTGAAATATCTACAATGTAACCCATTGCTTAACACCTCCTTTATTAGTATTATATTCAGAGCTCGTCTTATTGCTCTTCTGCTCTTAAAAATTCAACAGCATTAGTTAGAAAAAACCTATACTACAAGTGTCTTCTACAAAGACAGTAACTCATTTCCAATAAAAAAGAAAATCCTAGTTTTACGAACCGCACTATTTGTTCCCAAAATTGCATCAGATTAAGTAGTTGCTATATACAAAAGAAAAAAGCATCACCTTATGAAGTGAACCCGAATAGTGGTACATGAAAAAAACACCTCCTGAATTCGCATACTAAGTATGCAAATTCAATGGAGGTGTTTTTGGTTTGAAAACA